>JABMQA010000937.1 GCA_013203545.1 Bacteroidota bacterium | reverse complement strand
TTGATTTATCAAAATCAGCTGCAATGAACCAGGAAGTGTTGTCTTTCAGTAAGGGGTAGATTCCAATGAAATGACCTCCATTAAGGTGTTTGAGAATTTGTTTATTTGTAAGCGCACTAAGCTGCTTGTCCGGATAAGTCTGGATCGTTCCTCCTTTGATTTTATGGAGCCGGAACTGGTATGGATCAAAATCATACGCCGGGAAATAGCCTGATTTGCCATTCTTTTCCCAGCGAATCGCAAAAATATCTTCTCTTCCCCGGAATAGGGATTTAAATAAATGAAGATTATCAATTGGTGACTGATCCATATTAGTTATGGATAAATATACAATTAAGCTATTGAGTTGGAAACAGCAGCTTTAATGCTTCATTCCAATAGAACAGACATCCCCCTGGGACATTCTTGAGCTTCTTGTTTAGAAAATTATATTTGGGATGCAGGATCAAAGATGACTCTTTCATTAGGGTATTGCTGAAACGCAAGATGCTCCCCGTATAATTCGTTTTTATTATTGCCGCCAAGTAAGCTGCTTTTGCACTTGCAGTTTGAGCATCCTCAATTCTGAAACTGCCGGAATATAGAAAGTACCGGAATTGACTTATACCCATTGCAAGCTCTTTAAACTTGGATTTATCTGTTACGGGTTGATTGTCCCTGGTTGCAATAATCAATCCTGTATGAATGATGTCATTCAAAACATCTGCAATTGTAAAATTCTTATTCTTTTGATATGTGATCTCAGCAATTACAATTTTATTAAAGGAAGATTTGACAGTTTCGATATTGTCAATTACTTCAAACAACTCGCCAATATCGAACAATTGCTTGATGATCTCCCTTTGTTTATCTAAACCATAAGGAATTCCGATGGTTGCAGGAGCAAAAGCGGTGAGTTTATCACCTGCAATTGCATTGATGTCGGGGGTGATTACTGTCACATGGTCACCCACTTGCCGAATCCAGTCTGTTTTAATTGGTTTTTCCAATACTACAGGGTAGTAGATATCATCAAATAAAATGTCGAGGAGAATTTCTTGTTCGCGGTTGGTTATGAAAGAATTAAAAATGAATTTATAATGAGCTTTTGGGATACCTTCCTTGTAACTTCTTTTTTCATCCAGGCTAAATCTGAGAAAGATATTGTCCTTCACAACATTTGCCAAAAAGTCTTCAATATCCTTTTGCTGGGTTCCAACTGGTAATATGATATCAAGATCGATTGAAAAACGTTTGGCATTACTGAGTAAAAGGACAAGGCTAGTACCACCTTTAAATACAAAGTCCAACCCCGAAAGTTTCAATTGTTCAAGCAAATAAAAAGCGAAAATCATCCGTTCCATAATGGAAGGATCTGCTTTTTTATAGGCCTTTCTTTTCGAATCGATCCATTCGAATGTTAAGCTTTGTTTATCAATCATTTAAAATATATTCGGGAATATCTGTGTTTGTTATTAAAAACGCTGATAATTCCTTCTCCTTACCACGGCGTTTTGCATAGTGAAGAAGTTTTGTGAAGTTAATCTCGTATTTATTGTAAACACTACTAAAGATGAAAGACAGTTCACTGCCCTGAAAGACATTATAAAGAATCTTGTCGGTAAAGATATCTACCAGTATCTTTTCAATTGCAGGAATCTGGACCTTTGAGGCCATCTCCAACGGAGCCTTTGTTACTAGATATTTTACAACGACAGAATCATAATTTTCGAAAATGTAATTCTCAATTTCTTTGGCACCAGGCTGGAAAAATAAATTACGGATGTTATTGTCCTGAAGAAAATGAAAAACTATTTCTGCTGCCTCATCTCCGACTTCAAGGATATTAATGAACCGGCCAGGCTGGTGCAACATGAACTCATTCATCCATTTGGTTGACCATATGCAACATTTGACATCAGTAAATTGTTTTTCTACTTTGGAGAAAATATCTTTCTGACGGTTTTCCAATACAGGTACAAAGCGGGGTTTATATGATAATGAGAACCTTTTACTATCAATAGAACTGATAATCTTCTTTGCTCTCAAATGGCGAATTCTCCCCTCGAACGTGGTCTTTTTAAGATCCGGTTCAAACTGCCGATAAAAATTAAAAAGCTCAACCCGTGTAAAAAATGGTCGGTCTTTAAAATGATCGATTAATTGTCCGATGATAAAATCTGCCCTCAAGATATTTTATGATTGGAGACATCAAATGTACCAATAATATTATAAAAGGACAATAAACAAAATATATTGGCAAAATATAAAAACATATAAAAGGACAATAAAACAGGTTGATTGGCAAAATATAAATTATACTTGATCCGATTTCTCCTTGGTTTGCCTGGAAATCTTATCCCACGCCCTCTCCATTTCCAGCTTTTTAAAATCCTCAGAGATTTTGATATACTTGTTGAAAACGCTGTCTTTTTTATGCCCGGTGATATCTTTGATAGTCTTCGTGTTCATGCCCAACATAATGCTGTTTGTAATGAATGTTTTGCGGGCGGTGTGGTTGGTGATCAGTTTATATTTCGCTTCTGTATGTTCTTTTGCCTTACCCCGACTCCGGTACTGACAAATTTCTAAGCCCTTCTAAGTCAAATACCTGGAAGGGCTTATTTTTTTAGTTGCTGCGTTGGGTCATCCAAGCTTAAGGAGGCATAAAACAAATTGTTGTAATTTTGACCACATCACATACTTGAAACTAAGCTTTCCTAATGAACATTGTTTTGAAGACCTACATTTGACAGCATCAAACCGATGAAAAAAATATTGATCACAAGTGTGGGGAGTCTTGTGGGACAGAATATCCTGGATGCCCTAAAATCCAGGAGGGAAAATATTTCCATCATTGGGATAAATTCAATCGCTGAAAGTCAGCGGATCTTCCGATGCGACAAAGTGTACCTTGTTCCTCCGACAGAACAGTCCCAAACGTTTGAACCGGCGTTTGATGCGATCTTTCAATCCGAACAACCTGACTTGGTTTTAGCGGGGAGAGATATCGACGTGATCTTTTTGGCAAATTATAAAAAAGCGCACCCTGAAATTGGAAACAGGATTCCAGGTGGTGATACCTGGATTGCACAGATGATGTATGATAAAGTTGAGACTTTCCGGTTTGCAGAAAAGAACAATCTTTCTTTTGCTCTGACCTTTTTATACCGGGATTCAAACGATCTTCAGAGCCTTGATGGTTTCATTGAAAGACAAGGATTTCCATTGATCGTAAAACCACGTAAAGGATGTGGGTCTCTCGATGTATTTTTCGTCAACGATTATGACCAGGTCAACACGTTGATTAGTGAAGGGGGGGAGGTTCTTTTCCAGGAATATCTTTGTCACGATAAATTATTTGAACAATATAATGAGAACTATAGAAAAGCTATCCCTTTATTTTTTCAGATTCCTGACACCAACGATTTTGCTGCTCAATTTGTTATTTCTCCGCACGGAAATCTTTTAGACTTCATAACTACCCAACATTCTCTTATCAGGG
>JABMQA010000936.1 GCA_013203545.1 Bacteroidota bacterium | reverse complement strand
CCGACCGGCTCCGGCTCGATCAGATTCTGAAGAACCTTTTATCGAATGCCATTAAGTTTACCGACGAAGGTGGAATTACGGTTCATTTTCATTTGCCGGCAGCGGGTGTTGATCTTTCCAGAAGCGGCCTTAACGAAGATGAAACCATGGCAATATCCATAATAGATACTGGCGTTGGCATACCAAAGGAGAAACAAATGGCCATCTGGGAGGCATTCCAGCAGGCCGATGGAGGTACATCAAGAAAATATGGCGGAACCGGGTTGGGGTTGTCCATATCAAGGGAACTGGGAAAGTTACTGGGTGGTGAAATACTTTTGAGGAGCGATCCCGGTAAGGGCTCCACTTTTACTATCTACCTGCCGTTTGTCAAGGAAGCGTTGGAACCGGAAACTGAAATTACCCAAATAGGTGGCGGTGAAGTACCACTGATTGCCTGGGAAGCTCCCGGCACCAAACGGGTTTCCAAACCCGCAGGAGTTCTTGACTATTCAAGAAAGGTAACGCCGTCGGTGGCCAATATAAAAACCATCCTGGACGATAGGGAAAAAATTGGCAAAAACGATAAGGTAATACTGATCATTGAGGATGATCCGAATTTCGCAAATACGCTGATAAAACAAGCCAGTGCAAACGACTTTAAGTGTTTGGCAAGCATCACCGGGGAAGAGGGCCTCACACTGGCCGAAAAATTCATCCCTGACGCCATCATCCTCGATATCAAATTGCCGGGAATCGACGGATTGGCAGTGCTGGAAAAATTGAAGGAAAACTCCAAAACAAGGCATATTCCCGTTCACATGATGTCGGCAATCGAAGAGACCATTGACGTATATAAAAAAGGCGCCATCGGTTACCTGACCAAACCTATAAAACCAGAAAAGCTCAGCCAGGCCTTCGGTAAAATTGAGCATTTCATCGATCGGAAAATGAAGGATCTGCTTATTGTGGAAGATGACGAATCCATGCGTCGCAGCATAAAACTGGTGATTGGTGAGGAAGATGTTAAAATTTCGGAAGTAAAGAACGGGAAACAGGCTTTGGAAGCCATTTCCAAACAAGCCTTCGATTGCATCGTACTGGATCTGGGCCTTCCGGATATGACAGGTTTTGAACTACTTAAAAAGCTGGATGAGGATGAAACCATTCATATTCCACCCATCATCGTTTATACAGGCAAGGATTTAACCAAAGAGGAAAACGATGAACTACAAAATTATACCAACTCCATTATTATCAAGGGCGTAAAATCAGATGAGAGATTGCTTGACGAAACCGCGCTCTTCCTGCATAGGGTTGTTGACGAACTTCCCGACAAGAAACAGAAAATCATTGCCAACCTGCATGATAAGGAAAGGATGTTCCATGGGAAAAAAATCATGGTGGTTGATGATGATATGCGCAATGTGTTTGCTTTGTCAAAAGTTTTGAAGGGAAAGGATATGGAAGTAGTTAAGGCAGTTAACGGACAAATGGCACTTGACGTCCTGGAAAAAAATCCTGATATCGACCTGATTTTGATGGATATCATGATGCCTGTAATGGATGGATACGAGACCACACGAAAAATCCGTGAAGACAAAAAATTGGACAAACTACCGGTAATCGCACTTACTGCGAAAGCCATGAAGGAAGACCGTCAAAAATGTATTGAAGCCGGTGCCAACGATTACATGGCAAAACCCGTAAATATCGAAAAACTATTATCTTTAATGCGTGTTTGGCTTTATAAATAATTATCCGAATGAAGGAACTACCAAAAATACTGATTGTTGATGACAAACCTGAAAACCTAATTGCTTTAGAGAAAGTTTTAAACACTTTTGATGTGGATTTCATAAGGGCAACCTCCGGAAACGAGGCTCTCGTCATGACGTTAATGTATGATTTTGCCCTGGCCATCGTCGATATTCAAATGCCCGAGATGGATGGTTATGAAACCGTTGAATTGTTGCGACAGGAAGAAAAAACCAAGCTCCTTCCGGTTATCTTCGTATCGGCCATCTACACCGAAGATTTTCATATAATAAAAGGGATTGAAACCGGTGCCGTGGATTTCATCCCCAAACCCATCGTTCCGGTTATTCTCAGGGGCAAAGTTAAGGTCTTCCTCGACCTCTATATCCATAAAACGAAATTGGAGGATCTTGTTGAAAAACGTACCCGTGAATTAAACGAAATCAACAAACAGTTGAAAAAAGAGGCAGCCGAGCGGAAAAAAGCACACCTGATTGCCGAAGAAGCTAAAGCAAAAGCGCTTGCTGCCGATAAACATAAATCTACCTTCCTGGCCAATATGAGCCATGAAATCAGGACACCGCTAAACGGCATCATCGGTATGACCGAAATTCTCAAAGAGACCACCCTTAATCAAAAACAGAAAGAGTATGTTGAAATCATCAGTTCCTCCGGTGCAAGTTTGCTCGGAATCATTAACGACATACTTGATTTCTCAAAAATTGACTCTGGCCTGATAGAACTTGAGGAAATCAACTTCGACCTTTTCAGAAAAGTTGATGAGATCTATAAACTAATCAATCTGAAGGCCCAGGAAAAAAGCCTGGCCCTGAATTTCGACATTAACGAAAAGGTACCACAATATTTAACTGGTGACCCGCTTCGACTTAAACAAATTATCATCAACCTGGTAAATAATGCAGTAAAATTTACCGAAGAGGGACATGTAAACCTTGATATTTCTGTTTTGTCGGCACAGGGTGAAAAGGTAAAACTCATGTTCAAGATCATCGACTCCGGAATTGGTATTCCTGAAAAGGCCAGGAATAAGTTGTTCAAAGAATTTTCGCAGGCCGATGCATCTATTTCGCGAAAGCATGGTGGTTCAGGGCTTGGATTATCCATATCCAAAAACCTCTCGAAAATGATGGGTGGCGACATCGGCGTGATAAGTGAGCTTGGAAAAGGGTCCACATTCTGGTTTACAGTAATATTGGGATTAGGCGAAGAAATTGAGGAAGTACAGGAAGATACTGTTTCAGGGAACCACCTATCCATTATGT
>JABMQA010000935.1 GCA_013203545.1 Bacteroidota bacterium | reverse complement strand
TTTTTTATTTTTTGCTTTGTAATCGCTTAAAACATGAAATATGTTGGATATATATTATCAAATTATACCAGATCAGTAGTATTCAGATAAATTTGTTGTAATCCCATAAAACTTTAAGGTTAGAACAGAAAAAAAACTACTTTTGAAAAAAACTTAATCCATTATGATCAGAACAATACTATTGCTTTTGCTACTTCTGCCAATAGGACTTTGCGGTCAGAATCCGGATAAAGAAATTCTTAACATCATTCAACAAAATCAGATTTTATCCTTTGGAGGCTGCGATCTGATACAGGTTAAAAGCAAAACCTACCTCGCTGGCGTAAGTGCAGTGGAGGTTGGAACAAAAAAAATCTCTTCACTGATCCGGGTTGGAAAAGTTAAAGCCGAGCGTGAAATTGCGACGTTTATCAATGGTTCCGATATTACCAGCCGCACCGAATCGTACATAAAAGAAGAGGTGATAACTGTAAACGATTCCTCAAGCGTAACAACCATTGACACTTTTGTTGAATACATCCGTGAAGACTCTGAAGGTTTTGTTAAATCCATGCGGCCGGCGGGGTTTTGGTATTCTGAAGATAAAACATTATTTTTTTACGCATTGTATAAAGAAGTTAACCTATAAATAATTTAGATATGACAAAATTTACACTTATTCTTGCTTTTTTTAGCCTGACAATCCTGTTAAGCGCGCAAAATCCTGCAGATCTTGCCAAATCACCTGCAGTCCAGGAAACCCAGGATGTAGTCTCCGAAATGGTGGAATATCCTGAAGATGTTCTTCGGGAAACCGTTTCGGGCATGCTTGCGAAACAAGGGAAGTCGCTGGGAACCATTAACAGCGATGGCTCTATCTACGTGGTTGCATCTGCAACAACGGCCAGGCCCAGTAACATGACGGGATTCATTAACAGCCGAAACGTGGCCTACAGCATTGCCGAACTCACCGCAAAAATGAACCTGCTCCGGATGGCCGGCGAACAAATCACCTCGGGGCGCGGCTTCACCATGCTCGAAGATATCATCGAAGGTGAAGATCCGGATGCAAGCCACAAGGCTTCCATACTTGAGAAAGCCGCCCGTGTTGTAGATCAGTCACTCGATAAAGCGCTGTCATATCTGGGAGTGTCCGATGAGGAAATTGCCAAAATGAACCAGTCGAAAAAGCAAGCGGTATATGAGCAAGACTTCAACCAAACCGTAAAATCACTTGTTGCCGGTATGGTTAAGGGTTGTGCAACTGTTATGATTGCCGAGGGGGACGCCGGGAATGATGATTATCAGATTGCCGTATGCATGAAATACTCACCCGAGTACCAGTCGCTGGCATCTATTATCAAAAACAATACGGATTTTCAAACCCCGGTTGGGAAGGTGAAGAATAGTATGGAGAAAATTCAGAACATGCCTGAAGATAAATTGATAGGCAAACTTGGTGCGCAGGTCACCTTCAACAGCATTGGCGAAATGATCGTATTCGGTTTCGGGCAGCAGGAAGTGAGAACTTCCTCATCCAGGCAATCGGCAGCATTTTCAAGGGCATACAGCCAGGCCAGGTTGCAGGCCGTGAACAACATCAAGAATTTCGCAGCAGAAGATTTGGTTGCCAATGAGTCGTTCACCAACATCGAGAAACTTCGTGAATATGATGATGGTGATCAGGCCTATTTCAGCCGGCAAAAGTGGGAACAGGCTGTTAAGGCCAAAGAGAGCACCCTGAACCTGGCTACCCATGAAGTTAGACAGTGGAAAGGAAAACACCCTGTTTCAGGACAGGATATTGCAGGATTTGTGGTTGCATGGTCACCTTCCAACGCCGAGCAGGCCAACCAACTGAAAGATCAATTTCAAAAAGGCGATCCGGCGAAAGATTCTTTGAAGAATGCCGATAAACGGAAACAAACCAAAAAGAGTAAAACTACTGTAACAGGTGAGGAAGACGATTTATAAAATCATTTTCTTTTGTATTGCCGGATTCATAACACTGTTTTCATCAGGTCAGGTTTATTATGCCAATGATGAGGCATCGTTTGAGATTTATGAGAAAACAGATGGCTATGAGGTGAAATGCCAGCTGGTTGAGGATGTACCCGGAAGCAGAAGACTGCAGCGCACGCTCTACCGTATGCGTCTTAAGGCAGTGGATCTCGTTGGGAATTATATCATCTTTAAACGCCTACAGTTTGATTATCCCCAAAAAAACGACCTCTTCAGCGCATTTGTTGATTACAGTAACCTTAGCTTTCAGGCACAAATAGAAAAGTTTTCCAATTCGAACTGGGAAATTTGTGACAACACTAGGTGCATTAGTTTTTTGTGCAATAAAAATGATTTCATCATCGAAAAGAATTACCAGGTAGATGATTTTAATGTTGCGGAAATATTAATGCTGGACTTCAGGCGGAAAAAAACCATAGCAAGTGCCTGCGGACTCATGGGTGCAGGAGTGCTGAACCC
>JABMQA010000934.1 GCA_013203545.1 Bacteroidota bacterium | reverse complement strand
GTTTGCGCTGATAGGATCACCATAAAGAAAAAAGTGATTAAGGTCAGGGTCAGATTTTTTAATGCATTCATGATTATATTTTTTTTGTTGCAGGTTACAGGTTACAAACATAAAACATCAATCGACAACCTGCACTGCAAAAGTGTATTAATAAATAAATATTTTTTCCGTATCAATATTTTTTCCATCTATAATGCTTACTACATACATCCCGGTTTCAAGTGGTGCCGAAAGGGTGAAAACCACTGATCCTGTAATTTCCTCGTGTAAAACAATCCGGCCCAACATATCCGAAACCATCACCTTTCCGCTTTCAGCGCCTTTAATGAATATCTCCTGATCGGCAGCATAGATTAAAATATTGCTTTGTGCTGTGATAGTTTCTTCGATTCCAACAGCTCCCAAATGCAGTTTAAAACGTTTTTCATTATCAATATCCGGATTCCAGAAAAATTGATACGTATTTTTTTGCAGATCATGGAAAACTTCGGCTTTGGTGTCTTCGAGAATGACCTCTGAAATATCAGCCAAATCATTAATGCCAATGTTGTAAATGCCGGTAATGGTGTTGTTGAACCCAAGCTGGAAGACATCGGTTTCCTGGCGAACATCAATCGACAGTTTTTTATCACTGGCAAACGAATACAACTCAGATAGTCCTTCTGTTCCCGATTGAAATTTATAGGCATCGTGTTTATGGTCGAATCCTTCTGTTGTAGTGCCATCAAGACGGATGTATAATTTATCTGAATAACCATTGCTTGTTGATTCCAGAACTAAATTATTGTTTTTTGTCGATTTATAGTATGATTGGCTGCTGTGCACCCTGTCTTCATTTGTTAGTTGAAAGGTTCCTGCCTGGTTGGCCACGATAAAAAATCCCTGCATGGGGGGAACGTATTGCGATCCACTGCCACTTCCATCATTCCATGATACATAAGCTGTGCTGTTGTAGTAATAAACTGCGCCCCAGGTGTCGTCAAACCCGCTCCAGTCGATGGAGGATGGATATGGGTTACCGAGCAAATTGGCTCCGTTGTTTTCGGTACCGGTTACCTGGGTAAATGTAACCGCCTGACTTTGGTTGCCGGTGTTGGGCGTTCCTGTAAAATTATAGGTTGTGGCTTTCGCACCTGAAGGCCAAAGGCCATAACCTTTAGCTGGTAAAAGGGGAGTGGAAAGTTCTACTATGTCCGACCAGGTGGCCGTGGTTTCGTCCCAATCCTGCAGATAATCATTAACAAATGTGTTGGCAGTGGTAGTATTGTTGGGAACGGAGATAAGATGCCAGGCATCGTCTGAAATATATCGTTCAATATTCACTGTTCCATTGTTGGTAATGGTTCCGTTGGTGATCAGGGAACCCGTACCGGATGCATCACTTTTGATGGTTAACGAAGCTCCGGTAGCAATGGTCAGGTTGGCGCAGCTTGCCGTATCGCTTGCAGCAATTTCAGGATTGTTTGTTACGTCCGGAATTACCAAACTATGCGTTCCTTTTGGCAATGCTTTTACATCCCAATTCGTGGTGGTATTCCAATCAGTATCTGTGGAACCATTCCACGTGGCATGATCAACGATTTCCAAAACCACTGTGTCAGATCTTTTCAAGCATCCTGTTTCAGTGTTCCATACCTCTACAAAATACCTGTTACTATCCATTTCGGCAGTAATGTTGGAGACGGTTAATGTGCTCGCAGTTTGGCCTGGTATTTTGGAATAGTTCTCTAAAATTGAAATACCCCCGAATGTAGCAATATAGGTGGCCCCATCATCCTCAAAAATTCCCTGACAGGTATTTGATGCCAATCCATCAGCGCTTGTATAGCTTGTGAAGCTGGCGCCTCCATCCTGCGAAACAGAGAAACCACCTTGTGTGGCTACATAAATTATACTGTTGGAAACATAAACATCCGTTAAATTATTACTTGCCAGGCCGTCCTCTATATAGCGATTTACAAAAGTTGACGCTCCGTCAGTGGACATGGAGAGTCCGCCTCCGGTGGCAACATAAATTATCCCACCACTCACATGAACAGCATTACAAGTTAAACTTGCTAAACCGTTATTATCCTTGTCATAATTAATAAAAGTGCTTCCACCATCGGTTGATATTGATAATCCGCCCAGGGTAGCTACATAAATAATTCCATCCTTTACAAAAACATCAAAACATCTATGATTTCCCAGGCCGTTGGCTTCTGTTCTATTCCAATAGGTGTTCCCACCATCAGTGGATATGGAAAGTCCATCATCCGTGGCGACATATAAGGTGCCGTTTAATTCGTAAGTACTCAAGCATTTATTATTGAGCAGGTTGGTATTCGTGGTGGTTTTATTTGAAAATGAATCACCTCCATCAGTCGAAATGGATAGACCCAAATAAGTGGATACATATAGCACACCATTTGACTTATTGACATCGTAAACGGTATTATATACCAGGCCACTATTTGCCGTTGTTTTATTGGTAAAGGTTTCACCTCCATCGCTTGAAATGGATAAGCCTCCGTTTGTGGCCAGGTAAATAAGCCCTGCCGACTCGTACACATCATAACACAAATTACTTCCGAGGCCATGAGCAGCGGTGCGGTTGTTAAATTCGTCCTGTTTCTTGCGCCACTGGTAGCTAAAGGTTAACCCTTCGGGGGTAACTCCAAATGTGCTTTCTCCCCCGAGAAGTGCTACCTTGTTTGTTGGTTGTTCGGTAATAATTATCTCTGGAGCAATGCTTACAATAAAATCATCGGTAAGTTCAAAGAAATCACTTGTTAACTCCAACGAATAATTTCCAACATCAAAAGTTTCCAGATAAAGGGTGTTGTTACTACCAATGGATATTCCATTTGCAATCCAGTTTTTGGTATAATTTGTTGCTGAGTTAAAACCTGGTATTTGTTCTAAATTGGTACTCTGAATATCATGTTACCAGAAAACAAATATGCTATGATTTCGGCAAATAGTGATGACATGAAAACGGAAAATAAGGATGTATGATTTTGCCATTATTTCGATTCAAAAT
>JABMQA010000933.1 GCA_013203545.1 Bacteroidota bacterium | reverse complement strand
ATGAACTGGGTGGAGATATCACAGGATTTTACCATCAAAAAAGTGGTTTGCTTTGAAATTAATCCCACAAATCCACATTGCTTTTACGCCGGCACACAGCAGTATGCAATAAACGGGATTCTCTACAGGAGCCTGGATAGTGGTGTAAACTGGACTGAGATTTTGGATGTAAGTATTATGGATTTGAAGGTGGACCCGAACAACGATCAGAAGCTGATTGCTGCGGCTGATTATGATCGTATTTACTATAGTGAAGACAACGGGGATACCTGGGATTATTATCATGGATTTCCGGCCTCCACTGATTTTCTCGACATCGCCATTAATGCAAATAACAGCGAGGAGATGCTTGTGGCCAGCCAGGGCTCCAATTATGCCATTCCGGGAATTTACAGGAGTACCAACGGCGGGCTATCATGGTTTGGATCTGGCAATGGGATGGCTTCGAGGCTAGTGTTTTCGGTATTGATTGATTATGAAAATGGCCAAAATGCTTTTTGCGGGAGTACTGTTGGTTTTCATAAATCCGTGGATGGCGGCGCAAACTGGGTGACATCTATTGCCGGAATGAAGCGTTTGTTCGTTTACTCAATACTTGTAAAACCAAACAATCCCGATCATTGGATAGCCAAAACAGATTTGGGTGTTGCAATAACAGAAAACCAGGGACGCGACTGGGTTTCTAATTTTGGGTACTGTATGCCAATAGTATATTTACCAGGGTCGGATACAGTTTATGGAATTTTAGGCAGCGGATCTTTTTCTGACGGGGTTTACAGAAGTATCGATGATGGATTTAACTGGGTGGTGGTAAAATATATGATGTATGCAACAGATTTGGATATTGTAAATGAAAATCCATCAACAATGTATGTAATTACGTCGGGTTCGGTTTACCGGTCGGATAACGGAGGGTACAACTGGACCTCAGCTTCCGGTGGGATCAATGAAAATCCGGTGAAATGTCTTGAAATTGATCAAAATCATCCTGATACTATGTTTGCGATCACAACTTCGAAGGTTTGGAAGACAGTGGACGGTGGCATTGCATGGGATGAATTACTGGGGCCGTTTGAAGAATATGAACCGGTGACATTGAATGTTGATCCAATCAATTCAGCGCAAATTTATATCGGCACAAACGAAGCAATGATAAAAAGTGAAAATGGGGGAGATGACTGGATTGTGGAAGATTTGCCGTGCACTGGCTTACGGGCTGTTTCCGTTAGCTCCGTGTATGATGGGTTTATTGCAGCAGGTTTTGATACGGAAGGGGTTTACATAAGTCAGGATGAAGGATCAACCTGGACAGAAATGAATGAAGGGCTGAACAACAAAACTGTTAATTGCATGGCCATAAGCCCTGGTTCGGAATTCTTACTTTGTGGAACGCATGGGGACGCCATCTACAAATCGGATATATCGTTTGTGGGCCTTGAGTTGGAAGGAAATGACATACTCTCAACCCTGAATATTTTTCCAGTCCCTGCAAAGGATGAGATTTATATTGAAACAGACTACGAATTCGAATCAATAGAGGTTTACAACATCAGTGGGGAGCGTCAAAAAATTTCATACGATAGGGCAGTATTATTATCAGGTCTTCCTCCCGGTATTTATTTCGTTGCAGTCCATTTTGCTAACGGGTATAAAAGCGTTACAAGGAAAATAGTTAAAATGTAATCTATCCGTTTTTTAACATGATATGATCTTCCCCTCCCTTTGTGATACTTTGGTGAAATCCTTCGTGAAACTTTGTGGTATAACTCTTTGCTTTAGGGAGGCGACTGCAATAATATCCCTTTGTACTGTTTGGTAAAGAAGTATTAAAAATCCTTCCGCTTCAGGTAAAAATAGTTTATGCTGATAAAGAGCGCTGCATAGGCAAGGCAAATACCCACCGATTCCCAGGTAATAAATTCCTGGAAATCCATATCGAATTCCGGTGTTTTTACTTTGATCAGCGATGTATTGGGCGACCATATCACACCGTTCATGGCATTCAGCGGTAAATATTTTTCGAGGGCATCGGGCAGGTAATAGGCAATGATGGGTTCGATAATTAAATAGAGTAGTAGCAGGATGATCGAAAATCCCGTTTTCCGGATAAGCATTCCCACCAGCAGGGCAAACGATAGATAGGTAAACAATTCTAGCAAATAGGCGGGCAGATATTGTAACTTCCCAAAAATGGCCGAAAAGGATATTATCGGCGAATTGGTCAATCCAAGATACAAACCCGAAAGAAATATGGCCAGTGTTGACAGGAGACTCAGGAAAAAGATGAAGCCCAGTTTGCCCCATAAAAATTCGCTACGGCTCATTCCGTTCATAATATTGGTGCGGATGGTGAGGTATGTAAATTCGTTCGAAATGAAAATAACGACAATTATTGCCAGGATAACCTTTATAAAACCCCTCATGCTGGCAACATAGGCAATGTTTTGCCAGATATCAGGGAAATTGAAAACAATGGCTTTGAACGCTTTTACTGCTGCATTGCCCTCGGTTTGTGCTGCGATATAGTCGAGGGTTGCCGGTAATCCAAAAATGATGGACGATAAAATGAAGATATACAGAACCACCATGACCCAGAAAGCCTTGTAGCTCTTTAACTTCTCCCATTCTATTTTGATCAGCCTTATCATTTTGCGTCCTGTAATAATTCAAGAAATTGCTGTTCGAGCGTTTTTTTACGATAAGCAAGGTGCGATAGTACAACACCTTTCTCAATCAGGAAATCGTTGACATCAGAAGATGAAATACCCGCATTAACCTTGATCACGATCATTTCACCTTCCCGCTGAAAGCTGGTCATACCGTCAAAACCGGCTAATGCAATTCGAAGTAT
>JABMQA010000932.1 GCA_013203545.1 Bacteroidota bacterium | reverse complement strand
CTCCACCTACAGGTGTTGTCAGCGGTCCTTTGATCGCTACCAGGTATTCGTTGATGGTATCGAGGGTCTCCTGAGGAAGCCATTCTCCGGTCAGGTCAAACGCCTTCTGACCGGCTAACACCTCTTTCCAGATAATCTTCCGTTTTCCGCCATAGGCTTTTTCAACAGCTGCATCTAATACACCCACGCTGGCATTCCAGATATCGGGGCCTGTTCCGTCGCCTTCAATAAAAGGGATTACAGGATGATCCGGTACAGTTAATTTACCGTCTTTGATTGTAATTTTCTCTTCAGTCATATTTATTTTAGCTTTTTTGCAAATATCATTATTTTTTTTGAATTTTTGTATGCTTTGTTTCAAACCAATTTATCTTTTTTACTTCTATGGTATTGAAACAATTGGTGTTTCAAGTTATTTTGATTGAATTATTGTTTTCATTAGGGACGTTGTTCAATAAAAACAGTGTACTACAGCCCGGCGTGAATCATTTAATCAATATTTCCTTCCCGCAGATTACAGGCGATCAAATCAGGCGTTATGATCTTAGTGATCCGCAGTATTTGAATACCACGTTTGAAGACATCGTAAAGAAATACAAGGGAAATGTGATTTATATCGACTTCTGGGCATCATGGTGTAAACCATGTCTGGAGCAGATACCATTCGTCAAAGAATTACAACGTACTTATAAGGAGGAAAAAATCGTATTTATGTTTATCTCATTGGATTGCAATACCTACACCTGGAATCAACTCATTAATCATGCGAATCAAGGGTTAAACTTCTGAATAATGACAATAATGACACTTTATAAACAATTGACTGTTAGTAAATTATGAAAACATAGGATTTATAAAGCCTTAAAGATCAGTATCTTAGATGCATGTTCCGCCAAACATCATAGGATATGATCTCTAAGGCTAAGAGTACCAAATTAGTTGAAATTTTCTTTTATGTATCAGATGCATATGAAAAAGAACTTAAATTTTCTTGTGAACGCTTTAGTAACAATCGTTCCCCGGAGTTTACAGATCAGGAGATAATGACCGTGTATTTATTTTGCATAAGCCAGGAAAATCGTACAAAGATCAAGCAGATATACAGGTTTGCTGATGAATACTTGCGATCCTGGTTCCCAAAACTTCCATCCTATGCAGCATTTAACAACCGGATCAATCGGTTATCTGAAGCATTTCGTTTATTGACAGCCACCATACTACGGGATTATCAACCCGATGATTGTAGCAGCCAGCAAAGTTTATTGGATTCCTTACCCATCATTACATGCCTGGGTAAACGGACTGGTAAAGTGGCCCCAGAACTAACAGAAAAAGGGTATTGTTCCACCAAATCACTGTATTATTATGGGCTTAAACTTCATGCCCTGGCATTCCGTCGCAACAAACAACTTCCTTTTCCCGAACAATTGCTTATTACTCCAGCTTCTGAAAATGATTTGAATGTCTTCAGAAATGCCTGGGGTGATATTGAGAACAGAACCTTTTATGATGATAAAATTTATCATGACCATAATTTCTTTGAAGCTCTTTTCGTAAGTCACAAGTCGGTCATGCTGACTCCAGTCAAAGGTATTAAGAACCAATCAGAATGGGAGAAACAGCATGATCGGGCAGCAAATGATCTATTCTCAAAAGCGGTTTCAACAGTTCGTCAACCAATCGAAGGCTTTTTCAATTGGTTGATCGAAAAAACAGATTTTCAAAGAGCGAGTAAAGTCCGGTCAGCTAATGGTCTGCTCGTTGACGTGTTTGGTAAATTAGCGGCCGCCTTTATTTATTTGATTTTTAACCCTTGATTCGCATAAATAATTGTCGTTTATTTATACTGTCGATTCCGGTTCAATTCTGAATCACTCCTTCCGGCTTCTCTACGTACTTTTTAACCTTAAAAAAATAGAGAAATGAAAGCAATTAATTTAATGATGATCACGGTATTGTTCCTTGCTGTTACATCCGTTGCGCAGGTTGGTATCAACACAGATGGCAGTTTACCTGACCCATCAGCTATTCTTGATGCAAAGTCAACCTCAATGGGATTTCTTCCACCACGAATGACACATGCCGAACTCAACGCAATTCCTAACCCTGCTGAAGGACTTATTGTGTATTGCACGGATTGCGGAATAACAGGTACAGGCGCATTTTTTGGGTATATCAATGGTACATGGAACACATTCCTTTCCTGTATACCACCTGCAACTCCGATCACAGGAACGCATGTGCCATCAGCAACCCAGATCGTGTGGAACTGGAATACTGTGTCAGGCGCAACAGGTTATAAATGGAATACAACAAACGATTATGGAAGCGCAGAGGATATGGGTACAGCAATTACAAAGACTGAAACCGGGCTGACGTGCAATACAGCTTATACCCGATATGCCTGGGCATACAACGCCTG
>JABMQA010000931.1 GCA_013203545.1 Bacteroidota bacterium | reverse complement strand
TTGTTATGCCTTCGCCCTTTTTTTTCTGTTGTTCAAGTCTTGTCATTTAGTTTCTGTCTTTGTGCGTTGGCTTGCAAGCTCTTTTGCATTTTTTTGCTTGGCTATTGGCGTTGGAGAAAATGCAAATGTGCTTGCAAATGCGTTGGCGTTATATGTAGTGTCGTTTGTCATAGCACTTGAAGTATTGAGTTGAAATATCCGAAACTCTCATTCACTAAAAGTTTTCTGTCTAAAAATAAATTTGAAAGTTCACAAGTAATCTCTGGTGTCAATGTGCAAGAATGACATGCTGCCAAATTCAATTGAGAAACTCCTTGTCCGTCCGATTCCATACAAATTGGGTCAGAAGAACAGTCATTGGCTCTATTGATTGCACTTTGAATTATTTCTTTCAACTTGTCTAAGTCGTTACACAAGTTTGCAAGTCCGCCTAAGTAACCGTCCGTTCCGTCAAATGCAGAAATGAGAAAGCCGTGCATTGTATCACTCACATATAAGCGTTCCTGTAATGAAGATGCAGGATAGCCACACACATACTCCAACTCACGAATGAGTAAATGGGAGAGTGTGTGAATGAGAACTTTTCTTGGTGTCAAAGACCTTGCAATAATTTTGTGATACTGCCACGAAGAATTTTTTGCGTTCTCTCGTAGAATTTTAGTTCTCTCAATTACATCTTCCTGTAATTCCCAACGGTTCAGTTTCTTCTTATCCAATACAAACAAAATTCCTTCACCATAGCTTTCAATTCCTGGAAGAAGTTTTGTGTCAAAATTATTTTTGGAAACTGATTGCCGTTTCACTGCGTATTCATACGAAGTGTCTTCTTGCAAAATTGAATCAACATCAATTGGCTCTTGTCGTGTGAAAGAAGTTTGAACAGTTATCTTTTTCAACTTTTCAAGTTTCACTAATTTTTCAAAACCAAAAATTTGTGTTGAACATTCAAGCAATCTAAATTTTAGCTGATTGTTTTCGGGTTGTTCTCCTTTCAAAAAGTAATTGTATTCAGCTTCTCTAAAAATTTCTTCAGGAATATACGTAACCTGATTACCTGTTTTTAAATAGCCCTTTAGAATCTCTTTTGGTATTTTATAATCAAAGCTTATGTTTTTAATGATTTCATCCTTTGTGAACTCGCCACTTTCCAATCGCTCGTCAATCAGAACACGGATTTCATTTGTTATGCTATTGTCTTGCTGTCCTTCGGGTATGTAAATACTACTTAAAGAGTTTGCGTAATAAACGCTGTTGCTTGTCTTGACTACGACTTTTGTTTTCTGATTACATTCCTCGTTTGCCCATCTTCCATTTGTCATCCCCAGCCAATATTTTTTTCCGAAGCAATCTGTTTGATAATTGAAAATACCTTTCAATGTTCTCACCGCTTTACAGGTCTTGCACACAACACGAATACCCGTCAATTCCGTGTTCTCCTTACTTATTTCATAACGCAAATCTTGCGACTGGCAACAAGTTCTTGACAAGTCAATTTGAGGTCCTTGTGGTTTTACATTTGAAGTTTCATCGTCTGCATTATCATCTTCGATGTCTGTATGGTCTTCGGGTAAAAATGTGTTCCAATGTTTCCAGGGTATGTCGTGAATGTGTCCGTCTTTGCAAGTTATAACGAAACGAATTTGCTCTAACACTTCTTCTTTACAATCGCTGTTTGAACATTTTGGAGGATTGAAATAAGCAATGTTTTTTCCTGCTGCTGTCCATCTTCTTTTCATCTCGCTGTATTCCGCAAAGCGGTTGCACCTTGCACAATAAAACCATTTTGAAAAATAATTCGCACTGGGTCTTACTTGGTCGGTGAAAGAATTTTTATCCGTTGGTATTTGAACAATGTGCCTGATGTTCGGAAAACGATTTTTCAAACGATTCAACAACCTATCATCTTTTATGATGTAAGTTGAAAGCCGGTTTGCTAAATCTTTGTATTGCCAATTGTCAAATGTCTCAATGATAATTGAGCAGTCTTGTGTTTCAATCAAAGAGCCTACACCTCCGTAGTTTGAAATTAGTTTACTTCTTCCGTGCTTAATTTTATCGTTTGGCATTTGCTATTGTTGTTTAATAAATACTTCTGCGTTTGGTTCTACATTTCTCATTGATTGCATTGCAACTAAAACGTCTTCTTCGTTTCTTTTGTCTTGCAATGACTTCATTAAAGATTCTCTTGGATGCTGATACCAAAAGAATTTCAAATCATTCACTGAATCAATTCTGTATTGCCAATTCTGAATAAGGTTTTCAATCTTCAAAATAATGTTTATGAATTCCTGCCCTGCAAAAGGATGATTTCTGAATAGTTCTGGAAATTGATTTTGCAATTGCGCTTTCACATTCGTTTGTATGAATGCACTTGCCATATTGTTTGCAGCGAAATTCATTTTGTGTCGGAAGTATGCAACCATCAAAGTGAATAGCATTTTATCCAAAGCACTGTCGGCAAATGGAGTTACACTTAACGGTTCAACTTGCTTGTAAAATGTTTTGTGGAACTGAACAAAATCTTCAAAGTAAGAAAGGTCTCTTGTGTTGAATGGGTCAAACAATGTAGCTACAAGTCCCTCATTTTTTCTTGCTACACGACTGCTTGCTTGAATATATTCTGCAGTGTTCGGAGGCATTCCATTCATCACCATTATTCCTAACCGACCAACATCCAAACCTACGCTAATCATATTCGTTGCTAAAACCAAATCGTATGCTTTGTGGTCTTTCAAACTTCCGTCAAACTGAATATCTAACTTGTCAAGATTCTTTTTAATTCTCTCGTTTGGAATTCTGCTTGTGAGTTCAAGATTTCTGTAGGAGAGTTTCCAATAGTTGTAAGCATACGGCTCAAAGTTTTTCAATCGCCTTACCTGCAATTGTTGAACGATTGGTTTTAACTCTGAAGAAATTTTGTTTGAGAATCTTCCTATCTCCTTTAAACTTTTGAAGTAAGAAAGCAAAGTCCAAAACTGGTCTGCATCTTTTTTGTCTGCCGATTGTTCCCAAATTTCTAATCGTGCATATAGCAAAGCTGAAAGCAATTGCAAGTTTGTCATCACGGTTGTTTTGCCAGTTGGTAAAATGCCGATATATTTTCGTTTGCTTTCATCTAATGTCTTTGAAAAAAATGTGTCGTCTGAATTGGTTGCATATTGCGGAAATATTCTTACTTCTCTTCCGTAAAGTCCTTTAATCTGTTCAGCAACATTTTTAACTGTTGCCGTTGAAGCAATGATTTTTGGACTTTGATTTTCAGTTGTGCAAAGCGAAAGAATTACATTTTCAAATAAGCCAACCAAACTTCCCAAAGGTCCATTCAGCAAGTGCAACTCGTCTTGAATAATCAATTCTGGTTTACGATTCTCTCGGTAGTTGAATAAAGTTGTTGCTTCCCCTTTCCAAGCAAGTGCTGCAAACTTGTCAACTGTTCCAAATAAAACTGTCGGTGGTTTGTTGTAAATATCATCATCAACTAAAACAATCGGCAACCCTCCTTTCGTTTCGTTGTAATTGCACTTTGGATTTAAACAATGCGATTGAAGGTGATTATTGATTCTATGTCCAACTGAATAAGTTGCGTCTGCTTCATTTATTCGTGAAATGATTTTTGAATTGCACCACTGGCAATTTGTAAGTTGAAATGGATTGATTGCTTTTATCCCATCAAATCTTCTGTCGTTTAATTTTTCAAGTAGCTTTCTGTATTTGAGTTGTGCTTTGTCAATGCTGTTTGGAATTGTAGCGTTACCAATCCAAAAACCAATTGAAATTTTTTCGCTGCCTAAATCTTCTTGATGTTGTCTGATAAACTCACAAGCCAAAATCAATTTCGTTGCTCTCTCAAATTGTTGTGCGGAAAGCAAACGCAAAGTGTAACGAATGATAATATTTACTCCATCGTATTGAGTAGGAAAATTATACCGTCTCCAAAAAATCAGGAATGCTGAAACCGCTAAATATGCTTCTGTTTTTCCTCCTCCAGTTGGGAAGTATAGTAAATCAACTAAATCTTTGTCTATGCTGTTTGCTTCAACGAATGAAGGAATACATTGTAAGATAAACGCTAACTGAAATGGTCTCCAATTTGGTTCGTCTTTTCCATTTGGGAAAGGGGCAGTTGAGTAATCATCGTAATTGAGTTGAAGATTTCCGTTTCTTTCAAATACTTCAAAGCCATCTTTCTTGTTGAAGTGCCATTCGCTTTGAAACATCTGAATGTAAATTGCTGTGTTCGCTAATTGAAAAGCTAAGTAAGCATTATTGTTTTGCGAAAGCAACTGAATTCCCTTTTCAATTCTGCTGTGAATGTCTTTACATTTCTGAATGTTTTTTTCGCCATACACATTTCCATTTGCGTTACCGCTTTCTTCATTTATCCAAACCATATAAGCATCCGCGATTTTTTGAAGATTGCTAATTGCTTTCTTCTTGTCATTGCCAAATGAAGAAAGATTTTTAATGTTCAAAATCTCGTTTGCAATTTTATCTGTCTCGGTACTTTGACTTTTTACATTGTAAGCGGGTATAAAAGTTGTTTTTATCCAATTTGGTTTCTTCTCGTCTTGTTCGCAATTTTCCCAAATACAAGAAGCATTGTGCCCGATGCCATAAGCCAACTTATCTTTGAACAAGTAGTCAAGCATTTTATCTTCTTCAGTCTTATAAAGATGTGGTCTGTAATCACGGAACGGCAAAAGAAAATTGCTATTGACTTTTATTTCGGTTTGGAAAAGAGCTAACTGATTTAATTTCTCTTTTGATAATGAAAACTGGTCTTTCTTGTGAGCATACTTGTTTTCAATAACAGCTTTGATAAAATATTTATCTGCATTGGTGTTATAGAGTTTTAAATGCAGAACCAAATTGTCTTTGTTGTCTTTGTGCCAATTATCTGAATTTACATTGGGAAGACTCGAAAGATTTATTTCAATGTGATTGTTTTCTGCGTTCAGCAATTCCACAATTTTAACATCAGCTGGAATTTCGTTTTTGAATCGTTTGTATTTGTCTTTGAAGAAAAGTTTTGTAAGATGCTTGTAGATAGCGGAGTTTCTGTGGTCTGCTGACATTGTTTTAAAAGCAGATTGCAAAATCAAATATTCGGCTGTTAATTCTCCTTTTACTTTGCGTTTTATTTCGTGGGGCTGTTTTAGCGTTTTTGTTTCCTCGTCAAAAGTTACGAATTGGTCAAACCCAAATTCATTTATCAAATTCAAATCACTTGCAGTGTAAGGCAAAATAATTTCTTCGGCTTTCGCTTTCTTGTAATTGCCAAACGAAATTGTCAAATTGAGTTCATTGCAACTTTTATTTACGCTAAATGAAAAACCAAAATGAGAAGGGAAGAAAGCATTTGAATTAGATTTTGGAACTGTGTCGGGTTCATCTTCAATATTATCTTCGCTTTCTGTTTTTTCCTTTTCTACATCATCAGGTGATGGTTCAATCGTGTTGGTTGCAGTTATTTCATTATCATCATTTTCCTCTGTGAAAATTTCTTTACCAATATCTTCACCATTGGTTGCTTTTTGTTTCGGGAAAAGGATTGCAGAAAAATAGCGTTGAAGCGGTTTACCTTCAATAATCTCATTTGAAAAATCAGCATCGCAAAGAAAAATGTCAGAACCAGGTCCGATTAATTCCTTTTCAATTCTGTCAATTATTATGTTTCGGTTTTCTAAATGGCTCATAATTCTAATTGTTGAAATAATGATTCAATCTCCAGGTTTTCTATCTCATCATTGAATACTTCTTTTTCAATAACAGTATGAATAGGCATATATTCATCTATGAATGTTTTTAATGTATTAGTATTAAAATTTTTCTTAGACAAAATTTCACCTATTTGATTTTCTTTCAAGAAAAGCCTCAATTCTTGTTTTAATCCACGGCCCAAAACAATCATGGTGCTGTTATAAGTTGTTTTTGATTTATGAATAGGCTTGATAATAATATCCAATTCTGCATCTGAAATATCAGAAAAATAAAGTCTAAAAATAGCTCTCAAATCATTTTTGAACATTGGAAATTTCCTGTAACCTTTTCCATAATTTGATAAAGTCATAGGTAAAATCCTTAATCCTCTTTCTTTCAGTTTTTGGTACAGCAAATCATCACCAAATTTATTTCTTAACTCATTTATAATTTGCTTCCAAAAGATGGAGTTTTCCTCTACTTTTCCAAAAATTTCAGGTTCAGTTTCAACTGCCACCTGATACAAATTCTCAGCTAATTGCTCTTTGGGATAAATCCTAATTTTATTACCAATCTTGATTTTATACGATTTTATCAATTCTCCTTTATTCGTAAAAATGGTGTCGTTGCTTTCTAAGAATAAGGTTGCTTTATCCGTCTTTACTATGTAAATAAGTTTTTCCTCAATTTCATTCAATAATAAATCACATTCGTTTTTGTAGCCTTCGTAGGCTCTGTTTCCCAATTCGTCTAATCGAGTGACGATACCGTTAATAGTGGCACTAATATCTGTTACATTATCTCTTGTTTCCTTGTACTCAATTCCGCAAATCAATAA
>JABMQA010000930.1 GCA_013203545.1 Bacteroidota bacterium | reverse complement strand
CAGGGGAAGGGCTTCTCAAAAAAATGCCTGCATACCTTTTTTTCAGGAAATCTTTAACCGTTTTTCTTAAATTCATTTTATATCACAATTTTTCGATTTATGGGCCAGTGGTTGTAATCGTTCTGATATTGGCGATGGGTAAAGTGGTCCTGCAGAGTAGCTGCGAAGTTTAGTCCTGCTGTTTTTAGATGAAGAAGGGAAATGATCATAAACAAGGAAAAATTATCGCAAAAAAATTCTTTTAATCCGGGTCAGGAGATTATTTTCAACCGGCTTTTGATGCGCTAAACTTTTTTTTACCCCTTCCAGAATATGGATGAACGACTCTATTTCAGGGATTACTTTTTCCGGGTCCAAACCCTTATATACCGGCGGATAATTATTTTTATCCGGTAATTGCTCAATAAAAGGCTCACCGTTTGGGTTTTTCAAAAAAACATCCGCTACTTTCCTGTTCGACTCACTAAAACGCGCTTGTATCCCCAATCTTTTTTCGTAGGACAAATATACCTCTCCAGTTTCGGCGTATGGATCAGGAAACAAAAAAGGCAGGAAATTGCGCCAGTAATTAATATCAGGTGAGTTATTCACGAGCCGCAGAAACTCAGACGCGTCTTTGCTGTAACTTTTATTATGAATCTGATTATTAATCAGTAAATCTTCATCCTGCCACGGAATTTCCAGGACATTTAAAAAATCTTTTACAACGGTACCACCTGAAAACTGTATTTTTTCGTATGCCCTTACAATGATATTTTCTTCACCAAACACTTCGACCCAGGGCTCAAGTATTTTCATCCAATCGCACAAATAAATCCCTTTTGGCTTTTTAAGGAATTGATCAAGCCAAATTTCAAAGGGATCTGTTACACGAATATGATCCATTTTAATGAGCTGCTTGTAAATCGTCTCAATCCACAGATCCTGTCTCCGTAAATAGACAATGACCTTTACCCTGTCGAAGAGGTTTTTTACCAACCCCATTCCTTTAGGTATTTTTTGGTGGCCTGAGAAACTTTCGGAACTCAACAAAATCCTTCCGGACATTGGGACAAAACTTTTTATCAAAGTTGCAAACTCATCATGTTTAGATTGTTTGAGTAATGTCGCCAGATAGTTGTGCTGAAAATAAAATTGATCCTTGTCCAGTTTTGGATAACGGATATTGTGCTTTTTCAAAAGCACATCCCGGTTGTTGTAAAGGAATGATTGCAAAGCTGTTGTACCGGTTTTATGTACCCCTGTATGAATAAATAACTCTTTCATGAATTAGTTTGAATTAACAGTTGAGATTCTAAGCATTCATTTTATTCGTTTTTTCGAATATACCCTATCTCATACATCGTACGACCAAATTCATCCTTAAATTTTTCAATGCATTCGAATTTCGCATCGAAACGTGCCATAGTCACATCACTCCAATCCGGGACAGTTTGTGTAATATTTGTGGCCCTGATGACCATTCTATCTGATAAATCCGTGATGTATTGTTCCTTGAAAGGGGCTAACCAAGATTTCACCGCTTGATTATTTGAAGATGAATAATGATTTTCCAGTGCGAGTGGACGCCCGATTTCCCAATCTGCAATGATATATGTTCCTGGATGATTATGAATGTATTGTCTGATTGGTTTAAGGCTATAAGGTTGCCAAACAACAAGTTGAAAACCTCTTCTGTTCAAATTTATTATTTTTGATTGATTTGCCATTAATAACTGAACTGCAATACATGCAACCGATATTGAAATTAAAAAAATATAAGAAATAATTTTTTGCCTGGCTAAAAATAAGCCTTCTAATAAAAGGCCAATAATAATCACCCATAACAATAGGACATGATTTCCATGCCAAGGTTTTATAGCTGACTTTGTTATTGCATATTGGACAAAAATGGTTATCGTAATTGTAATAACAGCACCGGATATCCTGAAGAAATTAGAATTAGCTATACTATTTCTTTGCTTATAGATAACAATAAAAAAAATAATAGTAAATACACAAAATATCGCCCCTATTATCAAAATGATATTCTGTTGAAATTGATTTGAATACGCTTGCGCAAAAACTCGGCTTCCCATAATATATTCAAATAAATTGTGAAAAGACCTGAGGATACTTTTTATATAGGTTGTTTGGTCACCATGAGCCTTTGCTTGCATTAACAACGGATTATTTCGGAAATGGATTATTACATAGAGAAAATAAGATACAGAAAAAAACCATCCTGCTAATACAGCCCATCCCTGAAAAAAATAAAATTATTGCTTTTTTTGTAATTTTTCCTGAATTAACAAAGAGAATATAATCCAATAAAAATGCGAAAAGAAATGAATTCATAATCCAAATATTACGAATGTGTAAATTGCTTTCTACCAAAGCAAGCAGCAAAAATAACAGGCTATTGGTTATCGTAGGCCCATGTTTCAGAATGGTAAGAAAAACAATTAAATGAAAAATAAAAAATAAGTTATGAAAGGTCGGCTGGTTAATATCAACTTTTGCGAAGAAAAGTAAATCTGCATTTAATGCAAAAATTATTAAGCTTGATGCCAGTGCTACCCACAGTTTATTTTTTGCAAGATAAACAGACCAGCAAGATACCGTGAGAATGTAAATTCCTACGGAAAACAACCTAACACTATAAATATTGAATCCAAAGAGATCGAAAACGAAAAAAGTGAGGAATGTTTTAATAGGCCCTGCATACCAAAATTCAAATAAGCTAAGCCCTGAAATTTTTTTATACAGAAGAGTTGTAGCAAACCATACTTCATCACCCCCATATTCGGGATATTTTAGATTTAAAATAAGATAAGAGATTGACAGTAAGAAAAGTGAAACAGCTATCCATAACGGAAAATTGATGCGGGCAAAATAGTATTTTGCCCAAATGTGTCCGATTTTATGATGATAATGATTCACTGTTCGATCCAGGTTAAGTTTATACTATCTAAACAACCATCCGGTTTGATCACTCCCTAAAGCCGCCTCCACTTCGTAGATATTAGGAATCAGCCTGTAGGTTTCAGCGGAATTAATTTTTCCTTTCTCCGGATTCAGGATGACATATATCTTTTTGGTTTCCGGGATATCCAGTCCAAGGAAGTTAAATACTTCAGCAACTTTTTTCCTGTTCCTGTTCACATTGTCGGTATACAGATCCTCATAGCTAAGGGTAAAAAATGTATCGGATTGCCGTTGTTGCAAAATGCTAAGGTATCTTCCCAACATACCGTGAAGTACCCCAATTCGATTTCGGAGGGCTTCAATATTAACAGCTTCCAGTTTTCCAAAATCTTCGGACTTCAGTTCGGAGTTGAATGT
>JABMQA010000929.1 GCA_013203545.1 Bacteroidota bacterium | reverse complement strand
GATAATAGTATTCCGGCTGATGTTAGTTTTTATGTCCATGCACCCTGCAGGGAAGATTTGAGCGCTGCACCCGAAAATCAGGATTCAATTTCAATAATTGTTCCTGTTGGTCGTTACAAGGAGGGTGATAATCAGGATTGGAACATGTTAAAGAAGGTAGCAAGGGAATCAGTAATTACGAGGTTGAAAGCTGAAGGCTTCAACGATTTTGAAAAACATATTAAATTTGAAACCTGTTACAATCCAAAAACCTGGGAAAGTTTGTTCAATATTTCGTATGGCTCGGTATTTGGTAGTCTGAGCCACAAACTGATGCAAATGGGCTACATGCGACCTCACAATCAACACCGGAAATATAAAAATTTGTTTTTTGTTGGCGGAAGTACCCATCCCGGAAACGGAATACCCATGGTGCTGTTATCAGCCAAGCTAACATCAGAAAAAGTGCTTCAATATTGTAACGAATAAGCTATGCAAACAAACAATTTCAATCCCAGGGAAATATTGAAAGAGATTCAATTTGAACAATTGAAGAAACACCCGAACATCCTTATTGCTGCTGCTTTCTGGGAACCGGAGCGATATGAGGCAGCAAAAACCTGTTACCGCTTTATGCGAAAAATTGACGATATGATCGATGACCGCAAAGCAGATATTCAAACATTGGACGATTGCGAAAAATCTCTTTTCACCAACCAGGTACAAGACTGGATAGCATGTTTACAGGGAAATGCCATTGATGATTCTTCCTTCTCCAAAGTAATAAAGATCGTTTCAGATTATAATATTCCGCTGAACCTGTTCAGCAATTTTGCCAAATCCATGATTTATGATATTCATAACGATGGATTTCCAACCTTTGAATCATTTCTGGAATATGCCGAAGGCGCTGCTGTAACCCCGGCTTCGGTTTTTCTGCATTTATGCTGTTTGAATGAAAACAATGAGAGCTACGCAAAACCATCCATGGATCTGTTAGAACTTGCAAGACCATGTGCCATCTTCAGTTATCTCGTTCATATCATCCGCGATTTCCAGATCGACCAGCAGCATAACCTGAACTATTTTGCAGATGATATCCTGAAGGAAAATAACCTAAAAGCGGAGGATCTGAAATTAATGGTGAATGGTGGTACAATCGATAAGAATTTCAGACAGGTGGTTAAAACTTACCTTAATTATGCGGAAGAATACAAACGCAAAACCGAAATTGCAATCCAACAACTGGAACCTTTCCTGAGTCAACGGTATATACTTAGTCTCCGGATTATTTACAGGCTTTACCTCGAAATCTATAACCGTATCGACCCTGAGCATGGATTGTTTAAAACTGCTGACCTGACACCGACTTCAGAGGAGACTAAACAGATTGTTGAGGAAACTATCCTTACATTTGCAGATGCCCAAAAATAAGATGATGAGAATTCTGTTTGCTACCCTGATGATTTTCCGGCTTCCGGACCTCTCTGCACAGGATGGAAACACCGCAATCGACACCACATATAAAAACTGAATATTAAACAATTAACTTGTCTGTAAACCAGGTTAAAAATATAGTTGAAGGATGTCAAAACCAGTAACACAAAGGGTTGATGAACACACACACATACCACAATCGAAGTTGGTGCTCAATCCGCCTTTCCCCGATGCCATTAAAATTGAGATTACAGCACGTTGTAATTACAACTGTTCTTTCTGTGCAACCAAAAAGTCGAAAAGGCCATTGGGAGATATAGATAAAGATTTCCTTTACAGGATTCTTAAAGAGGCAAAATCTATCGGTGTAAAGGAAATAGGAATGTTTCTGCTGGGTGAGTCATTCCTGGTAAAAGATCTGGTAGATTATATTTCTTTCGCCAAAAAGGAAGCAGCTATCGAATACGTATTTATTACCACCAATGGCTCGTTATGTACACCTGAACGATTAAAAGGTGTAGTAGACGCTGGGCTGGACTCATTAAAGTTTTCGATGAATGCCGGATCAAAAAAAAGGTATAAAGAAATTCATGGGGTCGACCGCTTCGATGAGGTAATATCAAATATCAAATGGTTGTATAATTACAGGGCCGACAACGAGCTTAAACATCCGCAGATAACGGTCAGTTCAATATACATGGAAGGGCAAAAGGAAGAATTGACACGTTTCAGAGAAATGTTGATGCCCTTCATTGATGAGTTTTATTTCCTGCCACTATACAACCAGGCCGGTCATGTTGGAGGGAAAATGTTTACAAAAATTGTTGGCAATCCGGGCAGACTGGATAACATGGCTCCTCCTGTTCCATGTTGGGCACTTTTTAATGCCGCCAAGATTTCCTGGGACGGAAAACTTACAGCTTGTTGCTTCGATCACGATACACGCTTTGAGATAGCCGACCTGAGTGAATATTCCCTGCTGGACGCATGGAATCATCCAAAATTTGTAGAACTTCGCAAACAGCATCTGAGCAATAAGCTGAGTGATTCGTTGTGCGCAAATTGCCTGGACCTGTAATTCCGAACACAAAAATTATATGCTAAAGCTTGACATTTTCGAATTCAGAGACCGGTATGCCGATACCAGATCAATCGCTTTTGTTGGCAACTCATCCTCGGTATTATCCTTTGAAAACGGCAAACTCATTGATTCTTATGATATGGTGGTACGATTTAACCGTGCCTATACAAAGGGGATTGAAGACAAAGTGGGGGCAAAAACCACTGTTTTAATTTCCAATGATATAAACTGCCTTAGTCGTTCACCCTCACCATCGGAGGTGCTTAATCCCGAGTGCATTGTATCCTTCATCAAGCCCAAGTCAAAGATGGACATCGATCCTTTAAGGGAGTGGTTTCATGATATACCGTATGTAATTACTTTATCACCTGATGTTTACAACCTCAACACATGCACCAGGACCAGATCTCTCACCATGGGAACTTATACCCTGTACTCTTTCCTGCGATTATTTGAACCGGAGAAAATATTCATTACAGGCTTCACAATGTTTGGTATGGCACCCGGTGGCGGAGGAAAATACTTCGAAAAAGATCTGGACAGATCAATCGGAAGGTTTCATGATCTGGATGAGGAAGCAAAAATATTTAAACAGATTTTAAAGGAATTCAAAGGCAACATTAAGATGACCCG
>JABMQA010000928.1 GCA_013203545.1 Bacteroidota bacterium | reverse complement strand
TTAAAAGGGTCCGTTTCGAGGAATAGTTTAAGCATCATCCCCAGATCGGAATCATCCTCCACCAATAATATTTCGGTCCTTTTTATCATATTGGGATTGAAATTGTAAAAACAGAACCTTTGCCCACAGTACTGGTCACCGCCAATTTTCCACCGTGCATATCAACAATTTGCCTGGAAAGGTACAAGCCCAGTCCAAGGCCTTTGATTTTCACACCGGTTTGTTGTATTCCACGATGAAACTTTTTAAAAATGTTTTTTTGGTCGCCAGCAGGTATGCCGGCTCCATTATCTCCAACTGAAATCAAATACCGGGAGTCTGTCATTTCATCAAAAACCCTGATCTCCGGCTTTCTGCCGATGCAGTATTTAAATGCATTGTCCAAAAGATTGGTCAACACAATGGTCATCAAATCAGGATCAATTTTTAGCTCCAAATCATTTTTAATAACCAGTTGCACATTGATATCTTCGTTGATACCTTTCTGCCAGTTAGCAACTATGCTATGAATGTAATCCTTCGCACCCACAGTTCTCTTATCAAACAATAGCGCCCTATTCTCACTCATGGATATCGTAAGAATTTGCTCCACCATTGTGTGCAAATACGATTTCTGCCCCAGGATGGTCTGAACAAGCTTTTCTTTTTCTTTCAATAAGCGGTCGTCCGGAAGTTTCATGATTGTTTGCGCCACCAATTGGATGGTGCTCAGAGGTGTATTGAATTCATGGGTAACGCTGTTGATAAAATCCGACTGCATTTCCGAAAGCCGCTTCTGTCTTTTCAAGGTTCGAACGGTGTACAGGATGCTTGCCAAAAACAGACCCAGCAACACAAGGTCAACAATAAAAACCGGTATCAATTGTCGCCTGAGAATATTGAAAAAATTCGTGAACTCAACAAATAACTGGATCTGGCAAAAGTAGTTATTCCCGATTTTGTAGAACAGGTACTCCCATGACTTCGCTTCGTCTTCAAGGTTGCCAAATAGTTTTATTTCATCATAGGTATCTGATGATTCTCCAACAATTTCCTGCACAGAATCGGGCCAGCGTAATTCGAACCGTGTTATACCCACCTTCCATTCATACACCGGAGCCACATCCATCGTTTCCAGTGCATTCCGTATCAGTGAATCAACTGCTTTATAATTGATAAATATTTCCTTCAGTTTCATTTGCATGGAATCCCTTCCACCGTGACTTTGAAACCAACCCGGTTGAGTTGTTGTATCAGCATGAAGTTGTACGACATATTTACCAAATCCACTGGAATTATAGGGAACAGAGAAAAAAGCCTGTGATATTTCATCTTTGGTCTCCAACTGGAATTTTTCTTTTTTCAGATTAAAGAATGCCACATTCAGATAGGCCAGAACTCCGAGGAATAAAATCCCGGAAAAGATCAAAACAACAATGGTGTATTTAAGTTTAAACCTGTGCATGAGCCAAAAGTAAAAATAAAAAAGCAAGTCGGATAAACATTAACCCTTCATTAACGCTTCATTAACTCAGAAACTGCTTCTCCTGCTATAGTTTTGCGGCATTAACAAATAATAATGACTATGAGACACACAAAAAACATTTTTACCATCCTATTTTTTCTGATGTCAACTGTGCTGAGCAGCCAACCCATCAACATTGATCTGGCCCGGCAATACTTCCGGGAAGCCAGAACACTTGCTGCTGCCGATGATGGGGAAAAATGGGGATTACTCATCGATGGCCCTTTTGTTTTTGTTGAGAAGGAAACGCGCTTTGGCGTAGCCAACCAACCAGTTCCGGTGGAAAGCTGGACAAATGACCAGGATATCTGGTATGGACAAATGCCTGATAAAATGGGATTTGCCAACACCTCATTCGACTGGGAGGGAAATGCATGGTCGATGGTTGTTTTCAGTCATCTGAGTGATGAGCCCAAAGAGAGGGCCTGCCTGATGATGCATGAACTTTTTCATCAGTTCCAGTCCGAAATAGGACTTCAGCCTGAATATGAAAAGGGGAACCACCTGAGTGAAAAAGAGGCCAGAATTTGGATCCAACTGGAGTGGAATGCGCTATTGGAAGCCTGCCACAATACCGACCAGCCACGTAAAAAAGCCATTACTGATGCAATTGCATTTAGAAAACATAGGTTCAACCTGTATCCCGATGCACAGCTAAATGAAGCAGGAAAGGAGATTAAAGAGGGAACGGCTGAATATACCGGAATGACCATGTGCGGGTTTACATGGGATGAAAAACTAGCGTTCATGCAGGAAAAAATTGATAGCCTGACCAACACGATGGTCTGGACATTTGCCTACATAACAGGGCCATTATATGGATTTTTACTGGATGAACAAATTCCCGGCTGGACCCGAAATATTGAATCAACCTCCGAAATGGCCACTATTTTGGCTGAGGCATACGAAATTGACAATTTTAATACTGATGAACAGGATTTGATTGCTTCGGCAAAAAAATATGGATATAATGAAATTATTGAAAAGGAAAATACCAGGGCAGTACAGATTGAAGAGGTAATGAAAAACTACAGGACAGCCTTTTCAGAGAAACCGGTTCTTTTTTTTCCGAACAAAAAAATGAAAATCCAGTTTGATCCACGCCGCATGTATCCTATCGAAGGGATTGGAAGTCTTTACCAGGTGATCACTGCGCTGGCCGAGTGGGGAAAACTTGAAGTATCAGATTATGGTGCCGTTGTTCTGGAGGGTTGGAAAGGTTTGTTGCTGCCGGTTGGAGAAGGGTGGTCGCCTGAAAATCCAGTATCAACAAAAGACTGGACACTGACCATGGATGATGATTATCACATTATCAGTGACGACGACAATTGGAAGGTGGAATTAAAACATGAAGCAGCTGAAAGAATAGAAAGTGAGAAAGAGAGTCTGATCAACGGTTTCCTGGCTAACAATCCGCTTGTTTGCCCTGTTGATACTTCAATTTCGATCAATTTCGGAAGCGGGGCACGCAAGCAGCTCAATAAAAGATTCGTGACCTTTGAAGCGCCATTGGAAGCAAGCGATTTGTGGGGAACGCTTATTATGAATAGCGGCAAATTCCTGCTGGATTTACAGCATATGAAACTGTATTTAAAAAATCCAGAGGAAGGAACCGGTCAGGAAATCACCGGTGA
>JABMQA010000927.1 GCA_013203545.1 Bacteroidota bacterium | reverse complement strand
GTTAATTTTACCAACCTCTCGGTAGCCTACTCAACCAACAGGCTGAAAGAGGCCAGTTTGAGAAAACTAAACGGGGCAACCAGGGGTATTCTTATAAACCAGTTTCTTGCTGAATCCGTCATGATGTCGCTTTTGGGATTGTTTGTGGGATTTGTCCTGTTCGAAACCTTTTTACCCTGGTTCAACCAGATGGTTAACCGGGATCTGGATTTCGAATATTTCAACGAGTTGCCTCTTTTCCTGGTGGCCATTGGTATTGCCCTCTTGCTTGGATTGGCATCCGGAATTTATCCTGCAATCCTCATATCCTCAACCAGGCCATTTCTGGCAGCCCACAAAGGGGTAAGGAGGGGTACAAAAAATCCGGTTTTAAGAAAGGTGCTGGTTGGGATACAGTTTTTTATCTCTGTATTTTTTATTGTAGGAACCGTAGGTGTGTTAAGACAGGTAAACTACATGAAGCACAAAGACCTGGGCTACGTTTCTGAAAATGTTGTACGAATACCCTTCTCTGATACCACCATGAACAGGATTAACTTTTTCAGGAACCAGATACTTACCAATCCTAATATTGTAGCAGCATCAGTACATGATTACCCCGTGCAGAATTCTACCAACTGGACACGGGTGTCGTGGGAGGGTGCTGAAGAGGGTGAATTTATCAGGATGAACGACAATTATTCGGATCACCATTTTATAGAAACCTATGAAATGAAGCTTACGGCAGGTGAAGGTTTTCTGGCAGCACAAAAGGGAAACGATGCAGAAGGAAACCGGGTGGTCATCAATGAAGCTGCTGTGGAAAAAATGCGAATAAAAGATCCGGTAGGGAAACATATTTTATACGGAGGCGATTACCGGGGTGGGGTCACTGGAAATAAGGCAATGATTGCAGGTGTGATAAAGGATTTTCATTTCATCTCGGCACACAACGTTATCACACCCATGATGATCAGGCTTTATAACGAGGAAGAGACAGGATGGTGTATCTCTGTAAGAATTTCAGGACAGAACATGAAGGGAACAATCAACTTCCTGGACAAGCAATTTGCAGATGTATTTCCCGGTCAACTCTTCGAATACAGTTTTGTGGATGAGGGCATTGAGACATTGTACAATGAGGAGGTAAAACTTGCGGGTATCATTTTCTACCTGGCCATTCTTGCCATATTCATTGCCTGCCTTGGAATATTCGGACTGGTGAGCTTTACTACGGCTTCCCGCACAAAGGAGATCGGTATCAGGAAGGTGATGGGCTCCGGGATTATAGCATTAATTGTTTTATTTGCCAGGGAGTTTATTGTTCTAATTGCCATTGCAAACCTGCTGGCATGGCCGGTAGCGTACCTTGTGGTGCAACAGTGGCTGCAGAACTTTCCCTACCAGGTGGATGTTTCAGTTTGGCCCTACCTTGCAGCATTGGTGGCAACTGTCCTGTTTGCATTGTTGAGTATGACCTGGAAGATCATTGCAGCGGCGCGTGCCAATCCTGTGATGAGCTTGAGGTATGAGTAGGGGATTTATGGAATTTCGAATCCGGTCAACCTGTGTGTTAATTCGTGCTTGTCCATAAAGTCAGTCGCCTTGAGGGCAAAAATTAATCTCCCGCTGATAATCCTTTATAGTTTATTCAGCCATTTGCATATGTTTTGCAATCAGCGAAATCAATAATTCCTTTTTGATGGGTTTTGAAATATAATCATTACATCCCGCCTCCAGCGCATTCTGCCTGTCGCCTGTCAGGGCATATGCGGTTTGTGCGATGATGATAACGTCCTGATTGAACTTCCGTATCCTGCGGGTGGCGGTATATCCATCCATTTCCGGCATTTTTATGTCCATAAGGATTATATCGATGTCAGGATTTTTCTTGCTAATTTCAATTGCCTCAGCACCGGATTTGGCAAATAGAAGCTTCTTGCACTTTCCCTCAAGTAATTCGGTTAGATACATTATGCTCGATTCTTCATCTTCTGCTATCAGGATGGTCAGATGACTGCTAAAGTGATTTTTTGAAATATTTGTTTTTACTTCCATTTCCTCAGGTTGCGTCTGTTGGCCATACGGAATGGTGAAATAAAAGGATGACCCTCGTCCCTCTTCTGATTCCACCCGGATTTCGCCACCCAGCATTTCAACGTAAGCTTTTGAGATCGCCAGGCCCAATCCGGAGCCTTCATAGGGTTTGGAGATACTCAGGTCGGCCTGAACGAAACGTTCAAAAATGGCATCATGCCTGTTAGGTGCAACACCGATACCGGTATCGCTGACAAAGAATTCGATGAAATTATTCTTTACATAATAACCAAAAGTTATGCTACCGGAATTTGTGTATTTGATGGCATTTTTAACGATATTGGTAAGGATGGCATATAATTTTACCGGTTTGCAAATATGGCCAGTAGCCGTTTCAATAAACTATTTTTCTTAATATTTCCAATTGTTAAACTTACAAATTATTTTTCTACAAAGCACTTAATCGGCTATGGGCTATGATTTGCTGTTGTAGCCAGTGTTTTTTTATTTATCTGTTCCTATACTAGTCCCGCCAATTAATTCCCAATCAGCATCTACTTTCTTATAATAACTCGCATGATTAGATACATTCCAAGAGTCATCATAACCATAGCATAATAATGCTAAAGTAGAGTCTCGATTAAACCCAACTCTTGAAAATGAAAACAATACACAATTAGGATAATAATTATAGAATTCATACCAATCAAATCCTATTGAATTTTCGTGTACAATGTCAAACATACCATCTGGTAATAATTTAATATTATTTGTCAATCCAATTGAGTCGATTAAATATCCTTTTTTATTGTTTTTTAAATAGTCATTATAAACAAAGTCATCAATTTCCGGGATTCCACTTTTGATATAACTATAGTCATGTTTTAAATACGGGTTTGTCTTCTGTTTCAATACATATAAAACGGTGTCATTGCTAAAGACTAGATTAATAAGGTTATATTCTTGCTTAGTAATCAATTCAGGTGTAATAGATAAATTGGAGTCATGTTTTTTGCAGGCTATAAGTGAAAATATCACCATAAGTCCTAAAATAATTTTCTTTTTAATCATTGTATTGTATTATAT
>JABMQA010000926.1 GCA_013203545.1 Bacteroidota bacterium | reverse complement strand
TTTACCATGGACGAAGCCCTCGATAAAATTAAGTATGGCATGAAAATACAAATCAGGGAGGGTAGTGCGGCAAAAAACTTCGAAGCATTGATAGGGCTGATGAAGGATCACCCGGATAAAGTTCTGTTTTGTTCCGACGACAAGCATCCAAACGATCTGGCCAAAGGTCATATCAACCAATTGGTAAAACGTGCGATCAGCAAAGGATACAGCCCGATGCAAGTACTCAAAAGCTGTATTCTGAATCCGGTACAACATTATGATTTGGATATTGGTTTGCTTCAACCGGGTGACGATGCCGATTTTATTGCAATCGACAACCTGGAAGATTTTAATGTTCTATGCACTTTTATCGGCGGGGAAAAGGTTGCTGAAAATGGCATGACACTTATCGATTCTGTTGAAGAGTCAGAACCAAATGCTTTCAATGCGGAAAAAATATCACCGGAAGATATTGTTGTACCATTTGAACCAGGAAAATTACAGGTGATCGAGGCATTGGATGGACAGCTTATCACCAAAAATATTCCTGCCCATCCCAAAAATGACCATGGTAATACTGTTAGTGATACTGAAAACGATATTTTGAAACTTGTGGTGCTGAACCGTTACGAAAAGGCCACTCCGGCAGTAGCTTTTATCAACAGTTTCGGATTAAAAAGAGGTGCAATAGCTTCTACGGTTGCGCACGACAGTCATAACATCATTGCCGTTGGCGCAAGTGACGATGAAATTGTTCGAGCCATTAATTTATTGGTTGAAACGAGGGGAGGTATTTCACTTGTTGACGAAAATCAGGAATTTGTATTACCTTTGCCGGTGGCAGGGTTGATGTCAGCAAAAGATGGGTTTAAGGTAGCGGCTAACTACAACAGGATGGATGAACTGGCAAAGGGACTTGGTTCGATGTTGGGGGCACCTTATATGACATTGTCTTTTATGGCATTGCTGGTAATCCCGGAATTAAAACTTTCTGACAAAGGCTTGTTTGATGGAACGAAGTTTAAATTCACATCCTTATTTAAAAATTAACTAAATTACATATTTATTTGCATTTTATGTTTCTTTTTTTCTATTTTTGTACAAAATTTTAATTATGGCAAAGGTAAAGTTAGATATTGACAAGTTGGAAATGGCAGCAAGTAAGCTCAGGGCGATTGCTCATCCCATGAGGATTGCAATCATTGATTTGCTGCATGAAAAACAATTGAGCGTTACAGAAATTTATGAAAAGCTGAATATTGAACAAGCATCAGCATCACATCATCTGAACATTTTAAAGGGTAAAGGTGTTTTGGCTTCAAGAAGAAACGGGAAAAAGATATTTTATTCTTTAAAGAGCCAGACCTTAACAGAAATTATTGAATGTATCAATCGCTGCAACGAAAGTTAAGCAGCGCTTGGTATTTTTTGTGGTCAAAGTCAGAAGCTAGGGGAGGGACCAGCTTTCTTCTATATCCCAGTTGGCCCGAACCTCGATCTCAGCCGGGAAATAATATACATTTTCCGGCTGTATTTTTTTCAAGTACAGGCCCGTATCCCATCTGCGGTTTATCCATCTATCCTGAATTACCTTAACCTTGTATTTTGAGGGTTTCAAAAATTCGAATGAAATCCCCTCACTTTTTTTCACATATTTTTCTACAAGTATTTTCTCCTTTGTATCGAGGAGTTGTACGATATAATAAAAATCCCCACTTTCGAGTGTGATATCAAATTTCAGGTTACCATAATCCGAAATTTTCCTGGTTTTAAATTTCAATTGCGTTGAATCATTCGTCAACCCATAAATGTTGAAAAGCGTTGAATCGGGAAAAATAAACTCATAGCTCGTCTCTTCTTCCAGATCAAGGTCAAGAATAAATTTTCTCCCAATGCTGTCGGTTCCAACAAATGGTGCGCCGGTGGTGGTATCTTCGCCATCAACAAAAAATACATCTGCAAAATCAAAATCTACCAGCGGATCGTCAAATGACAACCGGAATTTCTGGCCAAGTTCCATGGATCTCCCACTTAAATTGGTATTGATTTTGAGCCTGGAGGGTTTGTCGTCATCCTTTTTCCTTCGGGATTTTTTATCTGCCTGCCGTTCTTTAAACACCAAAAGTGTGGTATCCAAAATGGAATCACCATCGGCAATTTGAACTTCAAGACTATCAATAGTCATACTTTTGAGCCATACCATCAATGAATCCCTGCCGGGATTTAGTTCTTCAATCATCAAACCGGCACTATCAGGCCTGGTGATAAATTTGATTTTCGGATCATTTGCAGGAAACTTAAAAATCAATCTGAATTTGGGAGGGTAGAAGGTTTGGGCATCTGCAAGCCGTTGTATGGAATCGATTTCCCCAAACATAAGCAAATGATAATATTCGCTATAAACATTATCCACAATAATCGAATCCCGGGGTATTGTGTCATTTTTCTCAATTTCGATATCCTGAAAAACAATGGCTTCAGGCGTGATTAATGAGTCGATAAACGCAATTTCCTCGTTGGGAAGATCGAAGAGATAGTTGTTGTTTAAATCCTTCAGTGCAAAAATTTTATACAACGATTGCCTGAGATTTCGCAATTGGAATATTCCGTTTTCATCAATCTTCGAAATATACAGTGGCCGCACCAGATAAGGGACCGAGTCTTCCGGTACCGTATCGTTTACAGGTGGGTAGAGCATCACAAATACATCTTCGGGCGGTGGTAGTAAATCAAATGCATTCAATACTTCACCACCAATTGCAAGTGAGTCGATATGATCACCGGTTGAAAATACGTACATATAGTTGCTAAGGGGATTGGATTCGGCAAGATCAACAATGGAGTTTCCAAAAAAAATGGAATAGGTTGTGTTTTGCTTTAATTCTTCATCCAGATCAATAATCACCGATTTGCCCCGTAACCTGAATTCAGGATTTTTTTCGAGCGGTGGGGAAATAATCACCTGCTGAGTGGGATTTTTGAGTTGTACAAATTCATCGAAAGTTATCGAGATGCGTTGTTTATCAAAAAAAACCGAGTAATTGGGGGGCTCACTCGAAACGACCCCCGGCGGTTTTATATCCTGTGGTCCCCCTGTAGGCGAAACCGGATTGGCACAGTACCAGGTAATCCAGCTAATAATACCCAGCGAAATGATTTTAATAATGTTGGAAAACTTAAACTTCAAAGTATTGTTATCTTTGTGCAAAGATGCAAAAAAATATGAACACACTATTTTTGAAACGCTGGATTTTAACAGCAGCAGCCTTATTTATCCTCAATACGGGTTTTAACCAGGTACGCTCATTTGTTGATATTACATCACAAATTGCTGAATCGGAAAGTAAATGCCTGTTGAACCATCGGCAACATTACAAATCGAGATCAGGTCAAAACATCGATATTAACTACACGCGGTTCAATTGGGGGATTGATCCGGCAGCCCTCTTCATCAAAGGGGATGTAACAATGTATTTTAAAGCTGTGCAGCCGGATGTTACCTCCATCATCCTGGAGCTGAAACAAAACATGATGATCGATTCCATCATTTTCAGAAGCAATCAAATCAATCACAACTATATTTCGGATTTTGAATTTACAGTTGACCTGGCAGGGAGCATATCACAAAATGAGAGGGATTCGTTGACAATTTATTACCATGGCGTACCTGAACAGGGTGGTGGATTCGGCTCATTTATGCAGGATGAACATGAGGGCGTTCCTATAATCTGGACACTTTCGGAACCTTATGGCGCAAAAGAATGGTGGCCTGGCAAAAATGATCTGGTTGACAAAATTGATTCGATAGATATTTTTGTAAGAACGCCTGCGCAGTACAGGGTTGGGAGCCATGGTTTGCTGGTTTCGGAGGAAGCAAGCGGAAATGACAAGGTATTTCACTGGAAACATCGCTATCCGATCGTTAGTTACCTGGTAGCGGTTGCCGTTACCAATTATGCACAGTTTACCACATATGCCGTTTTTGAAAATGATTCCATTCCGATTCTCGACTACGTTTTCCCGGAAGACTCGGCGGCCATTTTCATCGAAGCTTCCAATACCTATGAAATGATCCAGTTATTCGACACTTTGTTCACGCCATATCCGTTTAGAAGCGAAAAGTATGGCCATGCCCAATTTGGATGGGGTGGGGGGATGGAGCACCAGACCATGAGTTTTATGGGATCGTATCTGCATGACATACGTGCGCATGAACTGGCACACTCGTGGTTCGGGAATATGGTGACCCTTTCGTCGTGGCATGAGATATGGCTCAACGAGGGATTTGCAACCTATTCCAATGGCCTGTCATATGAACACATGTACGACGGCTATTACTGGAACATCTGGAAACGTCAGACCAAAGATGCCGTAATCAGCGAACCGGGCGGATCAGTGTATTGTGAAGATACAACCGATGTTGCCCGGATTTTTAGCTCTCGTCTCTCCTATCATAAAGGGGCATATATGCTGCACATGATACGGTGGGTTATTGGTGATGAAAATTTCTTTTCGGCTGTCAGGAATTACCTGAACGATCCCATGCTGGCCTACCGTTTTGCCACCACCAACGATGCCAAGGCACACTTTGAATCGGTTAGTGGTATTGACCTGACTGAATTTTTTGCAGACTGGTACTTTGGTGAGGGCTACCCAATATACGACATCAACGTTAACCAGCTTGAAACCAATGCTGAGGTGGTCGTAACAATTCAACAGGAACAATCCCACCCCTCGGTGGAATATTTCGAAATGCCGGTTCCAATTGAGATTTACGGTGACGGCCAGTCAAAAACCCTTGTTTGTGAAAACACTTTTTCAGGCGAACAATTTCTTTTTCCGGATCCTGGCTTTAACATCGACTCGGTGAAATTTGACCCGGATATCTGGTTGGCTGCAAAATTGGAAAATATTTCACTTGGTGTGGAAGATACACAATTCTCTGACAGATTAATCAGTATTTACCCAAATCCTGCACAGACATTTATTCAGGTTTTCATACCTGATCTTCAGATCAAAGCTGTAGAATTATATGACCTATCCGGAAGGTTGATGTTACAAACCCCGGTTTATCAAACCAACCGTGTTGTGAAAGTTAACATTGAGCGGGTGCCGAAGGGGTTGTATTTTGTACGGATTATTTCGGATGGTGGGAACCTGGATGGGAAGGTGGTGATTCTTTAAGTACAAGAAGTCAACTGCAGGTATTAAAACCCAGTATGGGGTTGATTATTTATTTTACGTTGAGCAATCCGGGTTTTTTAAGGAAAGGCCATTTGGTATTCCAACCTGTACCGGGTTGTATGGCTTCGCGTTCAATCTGTTCACTACAATAATCGAAC
>JABMQA010000925.1 GCA_013203545.1 Bacteroidota bacterium | reverse complement strand
TGCATTAAAAGCTCAATCGCATCGCGGGTGGTTGTACCGATAATGGGATCGCCACCTATACCAATTGCGGTAGTCTGACCAAGGCCAACCTTGGTAAGCTGGTCAACCGCTTCGTAGGTTAAGGTTCCCGAACGTGATACGATACCGACCTTACCGGGGGTATGAATAAAACCAGGCATAATGCCCACTTTGGCTTCTCCCGGAGTGATCACTCCGGGACAGTTTGGCCCTACCAATCTGGTATCCCTATCTTTTAAATACGCTTTCACCATGATCATATCCCTGGTGGGTATCCCTTCGGTGATACAAACCACTACTTTAATCCCGGCATCGGCAGCTTCCATGATGGCATCAGCAGCAAAAGCCGGTGGCACAAATATTACAGAAACATCTGCACCAGCTGTCTTTACAGCTTCTGATACCGTATTAAAAACCGGTTTGTTTAAATGCGTTTGACCACCCTTGCCGGGTGTAACGCCACCGATCACGTTGGTTCCGTAAGCAATCATTTGCCCGGCGTGAAAGGTCCCTTCGTTTCCGGTAAAGCCCTGTACAACTATTTTCGAATCCCTGTCAACCAATACACTCATGTTTAACTGATTTTGTTTATTTCCTGCAAAAATAGCATGTTTTAGGACGGTATTAGATCGAATTAAGTTTTTTTAAGGATAGCCCTGATTCTCCTTTCAATTCTTACAGTTGGAGAAAACCCAACTTGCTGTGGCCCAAAAAAAATTTAATAAAAATGCACAATGTTATCCATTTTTTTAACTTTGTCATGGTCCGCTGTTCATCAGGCGTATATTAAAACACATGATTATGGAAATAAATGAAACAATTTGTGCACTGGCAACTCCTTCAGGAATTGGTGCACTGGCACTCATAAGAATTTCAGGAAATGATGCTTTCAGCATTGGCGATGCGATTTTTGAACCTGTGAAAAAGGGTACCACAATAGCCCATACCCCATCGCATACCATATTGTTTGGCAATATTGTAAACGGAACCGAGATCATCGACGAGGTACTGGTTTATGTTTACAAAAATCCCAATTCATATACCGGAGAAGATTCAATAGAAATTTCCTGTCATGGCTCACCCTATATCCAGCAGAATATTCTTGCATTGCTGGTTCAAAAAGGTGCACGTCTGGCAAAGGCAGGGGAATTCACGCTTCGTGCATTCCTAAATGGCAAATTTGACCTTTCGCAGGCCGAGGCGATAGCCGATCTTATCGCATCCAATTCAAAATTTGCCCACGACCTTGCACTTGATCAGATGCGGGGTGGGTTTTCGGATAGGATAAAAGAACTAAGAACAGAGCTTGTTAATTTTGCTTCGTTGATCGAACTTGAACTTGATTTCTCCGAAGAGGATGTGGAATTTGCCGACCGCTCCAACCTTATGGAACTGCTTGAAAAACTGAAAATGGAGATCAGTGGATTATTGGTATCTTTTTCGGTGGGCAACGTCTTGAAAAACGGGATTCCGGTAGCGATCATCGGCAAACCAAACGTGGGTAAATCCACCTTATTGAATGCCATCTTACAGGAAGAAAAGGCCATCGTTTCAGAATTTCCCGGCACTACACGCGACAGCATCGAGGATACCATTGTACTGGATGGCGTGGCATTCCGCTTTATTGATACCGCCGGCCTGAGGGATTCGGAAGACGAAATTGAAAACATTGGCATCGAGCGTACCATGGAAAAAATAAAACTTGCCAGGCTCATTCTTTTCGTTTTCGACGTAACCCAATGTGATATCAACCGTGTAAAAGAAGTATTGGAGGAGCACAGGGCACTGATTGATGATCCTGATAAGCGGGTGATCCTTATCGGTAACAAAATTGACCAGTTGGTTGAAACGCCCAGCGGCTTTAAAGACCTGGTGGAAATGGAAACCATCTTCATTTCAGCCAAGCGAAAGGAAAATATCAGCATGATCTCCGACAGCCTGCTAAAATCCGTAAACAAAGACCAGCTCACCGACAACACCATCGTTTCCAACGCCCGCCATTACGAGGCACTATCCAATGCCCTTTATTCCATCGAGGAAATTGAGGAAGGCTTCAGCAAAAATATCCCCAGCGATTTGATTGCCATCGATATCCGCAAAGCCCTGCATCATCTTGGGGAGATCACCGGGGAGGTAACCACAGATGAAATATTGGGTAATATCTTTGGGAAGTTTTGTATTGGCAAATAGAACCCTAAACCAAATCCTGAATGGAATTACAACTCATCCAAAATAAGATTTATGAATTAAGAGGCCAAAAGGTGATGCTGGATTTTGACCTTGCCGAATTGTACGAAGTACAAACTAAAAACTTAAACCTTGCGGTAAAGCGAAATATCAAAAGGTTTCCGAATGATTTTATGTTTCAACTAACCAAAACCGAATGGGATGTTTTGAGGTTGCAAATTGAAACCTCAAACGGTAGAGGCGGAACAAGATATTTGCCGTATGCCTTTACCGAACAAGGATTAGCAATGTTAAGCAGTATTTTAAATTCAGATAAAGCCATACAAGTAAACATCGCAATTATGCGGGCCTTTGTATTTATCAGACAATACGCTTTGACTCATACGGAAATAACTAACAAACTCAAAGAACTGGAAAGCAAGTACGATAAACATTTTAAAGGATTTAGATCCGCAGTTTACAATGAAAAGCTCAGAGAATATTTGGTAGAAGATTTGAAAAGTATGAAGACTTGAGAGTCGTATGTGACATAGAATGTAACTCTTTAGTTAAACCTAGTAAGATATGGGTAAT
>JABMQA010000084.1 GCA_013203545.1 Bacteroidota bacterium | reverse complement strand
GAAATTGATCTTTCATGGACATGCACTGATCCCGAAAACGATCCATTAACCTATGATGTGTATTTCGGTGATACAGAAACTCCACCTCAAGTTGCAACAGGAATATCTGATACTTTATTTACACCAAGCACACTTGATTATAACACAGCCTATTATTGGAAAATTATAGCTCATGATGACAATGGAAATTCAACTGAAGGGGGGGTATGGAGTTTTACAACAATTGATGAATCAGGAGCCAATGTTCATTCTTTAAGCTTTGAATCAGGAGAATATGTACGTATACCAAAGACTAATACACTATCCAATTTTGATCAAATAACTGTAGAATGCTGGTTTTATCAAACAAACCTTGCAGGAAGTGGTGAATATATTGTTGGTACAGAACATTGGGGTTGGATACCACCAAACACGCAAACATACATTATGAATGATTGGGGTGAATTTGAGTCCAGATTATTTGATGTTAATGGAACAGGATGTGCTTATAGTGATGGCCAAACAATCCAAGAAAATATTTGGTATCATTTAGCCTATACATATGATGGAGAAACATTCCGAGTATTTATAAATGGAGAAATTGTATATCACCAAACTGAAATAGCTGGTCCATTTGCAACGGATGATAAAGATTGGGTCATTAATCGACATACATGGGATGCAGGAAGTTCCTCTCGATTATCTGGTCAAGTTGATGAACTAAGGATTTCAAGTATATGCAGGTATACATCCGATTTTACACTCCAACAATCTGAATTTATTGTAGACGAAAACACAATGGGGTTATGGCATTTTGATGAAGGCTCTGGAAATCAGGTTTTAGACGCTTCTGGTAATAGCAATCATGGAAATGTAATAGGATGTGGATGGAGTACTAATCTTCCTTTTTAATGGCATATTAGATATTTTTCAATTCTTCGTCAATTAAATGTGATATCTGTTCAATGTCTGTCAGTATAAATGCTGCTGTTTGGAGTAATAGCACCTTTAGGACTTCTCGAGTTTCTCCAGAGCTTGTCATAGCGGAATTAACACCAATTATTAAATCAAGGCACATATCATTTAATTTTGACATTGTTTTTAATCTTAAAAAATGATAAGCAATTTTTTTCTTCAAATTAGTATCATGTAAATGATCTACGATGTCATTTTTAATAGCTTCCCATGCACTTTAATCAATTGTTCAAATGCTTGGTCTTCAAAATCAATGCTAAGATGTGGCCCAGGTTTTACCATCTCTTCAAATCTTCGTAATGTTTCAAAAAATGGACTAGGTAGACTTGGTCCCTCACCTGTGGGGAAATGTATAAATCTATTCTCTTCAGCACATCCGCTCGCAATAAATTTCAACTCAGATGCCACTATTGATGATGGGAGTTGCGAATATCCTTCAACCGGTGCCAATGATGTTTTGGTAGAGGAGTTTGTTATGCAATTCTCATCACTGCAATATATCGAATCATCGATTTTGGAATTGGGGGCTGAGTATTAAATAAAAGTTACAGGTACTTATGGTGTGGCAAATATGGTTCCTGAATTGGATGGAGCATATGAATATAGTATTGCTGGAAATCCTGTAACCACGTTTCCTGAACGATATTGGACTTGGAATGGCAATCTTACACAAAGACCCTATCCGGATGAGTTTAACCCAAATAATGACTATTATTTCTTTTTTATCGGAGATGGTACGTCGGAAGAATTCGGATTTCAAGATTCTGGGTATGGTGACAATTCCGGTTCTTTGACCTTTGAGATTTGGAAAAGGATTGAATAGAGTTCAAGGGAATTAATCCCGAAATAGTTTAGGAATATTGATTTTACACGGAAGTAAACATTCAAATCAGAGGGTAATATTCTTTTATCAATCAGATGTGCATTTGTATTTATTAGATACCTATTGAATAGTCTTTCCATTAATTGGTGATTATTCGCTAATCCCCATGTTTTAAAGCACCGCCGTATTCGTCAGCTGAGGGATGTATAGTGGCGTGAGAGATGTTTCGTGAGTTTTAGGGCTCATGGCTGTATGCTCCAATAGCAGTTCGGGCTTTATTCTTTATCAATTTTATTTTTATACTATTTTTAGTTTCAATCCATAAATTCCATTTTTCTTTTTTGTCTGCTTAAATGTCAAATGAGCATATCCGTTCGCATTTGCTATATTTTTAATTCTGTCAATTTCTGGTTGTGGTGTATTGCACCCGAAAATAATTTCAATCAATGACGTTTTGTTGAAATGATAAAGATTTTTCTGTTGTTTAAAAATCCTTATTTCCTTCTCGTATTTCCATAGTTCAAATTTTGTCTTAATCATTTTTTTAACAATTTCTTTTGGTTGAGTCAAATGGTTATAGACAGGATAACTCTGGTCATAAATAACAGTCAAAGGAATTGAGAAAAATTCAAGGTCTTGAAGAATATCAAATTTTAAACAAACCCCATAATGATTGTCTGCATAATGCGACCATAACAAAATATTATCAGGTTCTTGACTTAAACACAAAACACCCTTATCATCAAAGTTGATTGCATCTTCCAAAATTTTTGCAAAATCTGCAGGATTACCAATAGCATTTGTCGTAAGGTTAGAAATTACGTCTGCTGGTGCATGCGGCAAAACCCTACTTAAGAATTGTGAAACTTCTGTTTGTGTAGGAAATGTAACAGGTTGAAGCTGACAATCAAATGGGTCATTAAATGCTTTTGGAGAAGAAAACATTAGTGAATTAGTGGTTAAAATGCTGTCAAAGTATGGATTTTTAGTTGTGTCCGAAACTCGATATTTATAAACATATTGTGGATACTGTCCTTTTTGAACTCCAATTTTTATTAGTTCTTTTACTTTTTCTATGTCCATGAGATTAAATTTTATTATTCTGTCATAATGGGTTGGTTTCTTTACCTAACCGCGAACGTTTGTGTACGTTAATATGTGATTATGGTGCCTTTTTAGCAAACATCTGGTAAACCAACATTGATTCAGCCACAAAAGCATTTTTAATCGGTTGTAAGTTTTTGCAAAAATTTAAATACGAATTATTTGAAGTGTGATGATCTTGATTCATTTTGTCGATCGTTTTTTTTTAGCCTGCTAAGATAATAATAACTCCTTAGTTATCTCCTTCATTATCTACTTGGACACTATGTCTATGTTTATGTCCAAGTTAATCAGAACCTATTGTCCCAGGGTTGCGCTCACCTGCGGGGGCCGGCAACCCAGGGTTCGCAGCCCCTTCCGAAGGAATACCTTTGGCAGAAGTACAAAGGGATCGCAAGCCTGACACGATTTGATTATTTCCGCGAAACGGGAAAATTTAATTTATCAGGAATAAGGGCGTAAATGCCCTGCTCTTTGTTTGGGTTCGTTTTAAACCCACGCTATCAACACCAATAAGATTAACCAACTATGTTACATCAAAACCAGGATAATGTAAGATATCAATATTTCCCATTCCCACTTTTTACCTAAATTTGCCCCATACACCTGGCGATATGGCCGTAGTACGAACATCAACAGTCCGAAACAATAACAATCAACAAAAGATATCGGCTGAGTAAAAACCAAAGTACATATTATAAATGACAGATTCTAAAATTAAACCCATTCATATAGTTGATTTTAACAATGTTGAAACCCATGTCAAATGGTTAAATT
>JABMQA010000924.1 GCA_013203545.1 Bacteroidota bacterium | reverse complement strand
GTTATTTCCTGACCGAACATTAATCTAAAAGCGCCTGGATTTTTAATCGCAAATTCAACATAAGCGAGTCCAATATTTTGAAGTCTCGAAAGAGAATCTAACGATTTGTCACGGTTTATTTTCTGATACCGAATTGTTAGCTCGTTAAAGCCTTCCTCCGCAATGGCTAACAATAGAGCATCTTTATTTTCGAAATGCCTGTAGGGTGCTGTCCGTGATACACCAACTTGATTGCTAAGTGCTCTCATCGTAAGCTTTTTCAAGCCCTCTTTGGAAATAATTTCAGAGGCAGTCTTTAAAAGCCTAAATCTTAAGTCACCGAACTGGTATTTTTTTTTGGCGTTCATTCAAATATAATACAATTTTTTATTGACTTAGTCAACATTTGTGGGTATAGTTGACTAAGTCAACAATCAAAATTACTGCCATTTCAAGATCATATCTGGAGAAAAAGGAGGAAAATTATGCATATTACCGAAAAAAACTGGGAACAAATTCGAAAAATTTGGGGCGATAAATCACATGTAACCCCTTCAAACTTGCCCTATTGTGTTTTCGCGACAGTCAATGAAGACGGATCGCCTCGTGTGGCACCTTACTCGTCCCTGATTCTCGGTGAAAATAAACAGGGATTCTATTTTGATGATTTCTCTCAGAATTTGTCGAAAAACCTTGAGCGCGATAAGAAAATCTGCGTTTTGCTGCTTAAAAACAACAAATGGTTTTGGACCAAGACGTTTCTTTTCGGGAAATTTGATCACGCACCAGGTATAAGGCTTATGGGAACCGTCGGAGAAAAAAGAGAAGCCACGACACAAGAGATCAACGCTTTCAAAAAGCCTCTAAAGAAATTGAAAATCTTCAAAGGATATAAACCATTATGGGGAGTTATGAAACATGGTCGTGATATCTTCTTCGAGTCTTTCGAAACAGTAAAATGTGGACCAATGAAGTACGTGCAGACCATATAAAAAACACGGAATTTTGCCAAATAGACATAACGGGCTGGTCACAGGCCGTGAGCTTCGAGCGGTCCTTGTGAAGCAGCGTGGTTATATGAATAAATAAGGTGATAAAAGTCCATTAATTCAATATAGTTTTAGTTTTTAACGATAAATATTGTGCCGTTCAATCTGCCGAAATTTGCTAATTCTCACAAACAGTTGTGTCCGGGTATTTTGATAAAGCATCCAATTCTTCATCTAGTACCTTGGGTAGCCTCCCAAAACCGTTTCTTATCATATACCAAATGAGCTTCAAATTAATACCAGTCAGAAAAATGTAAGGGGTTTTTCTGAATGCGTTTCCAATCAGATTCTGGTTTATTTGTTGTGTGTAATCAATAAACTCTTTAGTGACATCTCCTGACAACCAAGCGTTTATGTCCAATACTTTGACAGGTGTTGTGCAGGAAAAATCAAACGACCTTAAATTGATAATCCGAATATTCTGGTTTTCACGCGTTCGAAAATAGATGCGGAGATTATTTACATCATAAACAATGCTCCATTTTGTTTCAAAGGTAAATTTGAGGGCTCCCAGTTCTTTTTTTTCACTCCAACTGACACTCTTCAATATATCAAAAGAATAATCAAGCGGCGATTTTGCCCCCCCTGGTTTATAGCTTTTCACCATTTTTGCTGCGCGAATAAATCGTTCAATCGATTTACCCTTGTCACGCCAGGGTATTTTATCATGTTTCAGGGATTTCACGGATTCGGGATATGTGCTATTTGTAAGTACTTTATAAGGCATTGTTTTATTGATGTAATAGACCTGCTTGCCGTTAATAAACTCAATGATTGCACAATTTCCTTCTTGGTCGTTGACAAAAAAATGTCTACCGACAGGCTCCTTTGTTAGCTTTATTCTCAATTGTGAGTCATTTGAGATAACTTCATTAACAGTGGCAAAATTATCAAGCTGATATTGTACCCATTGCCCCACCCAAATTGAGGGTCTGGAATCAGGCACGGGAAATTTGCCTTTAGGATTCGCCAATGTTTGAATAATCAGGCCTGCTTCATTCATGCCACAGAAGGGTAATTCCCGTCCATATTGATTAAACGTTATACTGCCGTATTTAGACGTCCAACTTGCCGGCTGCCCTATGCCGGAAAGTTGGACATCTATTATCGGTCGCATTGCAGTTTTCGAAACACCTCGTTTGTTGACAATGATCAGCCCGTCCTCCGCTAAAGTGTCTAAATTATATCCTATAAAGACACGGCCAGCGTGGTTTAGTTGGAAAGTTGTACATGCCATGCTATCCTCCCTCATCAAGGCGATAAATAAAATGCACGAAAGTAATTGTGTGATACAATTTGTCATAATTGTTAATCCTTTCATGTTCCGGTATAGAACATCTTGATATGCCAAATTGAGTTAAAGACGGCCTCCTGGTGTAACATCATTGCC
>JABMQA010000923.1 GCA_013203545.1 Bacteroidota bacterium | reverse complement strand
GGTAGCGGCGAGATTGAACTGGTCTGGTTTCAGGGAATAAAATGGATTGTCGATAAGATCAAACCAGGTGTTGAATATATTGTTTTTGGAAAACCCAGCTATTTTAAAGGGAAATATAGCTTTATACATCCAGAAATTGATGAGGTTCAGGAATCAGAAAATGCGATTGGTACGATATTGCAACCATTCTACAGCTCTACTGAAAAACTTAAAGGTAAGGGTCTCGAAAGCCGTGGAATAGCAAAGCTTACAAAAACCCTCGTTTCGCAAAGTGCCAACAATATTAATGAAACTCTATCGGAAGAAATAATCGAAAAGTTAAAACTGATCTCCAGGGAAGTTGCCCTGATTAACATCCACCATCCACTTGATCAGCATACCTTGAATAAAGCCACGGCACGGTTAAAATTTGAGGAGTTGTTTTTTATTCAGCTTCTGCTTTTAAAGCAGAAATACCTGAATCTGACAAAAATTCCTGGTCATGTTTTTTCAAAGGTCGGGTCGTTGCTAAATGACTTTTATAAAAACCATTTGCCATTTGAACTTACCAATGCCCAGAAGCATGTGATAAAGGAAATTAGGGCTGATATGGGTTTGGGGAGACATATGAACCGGCTTTTACAGGGAGATGTCGGCAGTGGTAAAACACTGGTTGCATTGATGTGTATGTTGATTTCTGCCGACAATGGATTTCAGTCCTGTTTAATGGCCCCCACCGAAATCCTTGCCCAGCAACATTTTAAAACCATACAAAAGTTTCTAGAAAATTTGCCTGTGAATATTAACCTGCTAACAGGTTCCACAAAAATCTCAGACAGAAAACAAATTTACAGCGATCTGGAATCCGGTGAGCTGAACATTCTTATTGGAACACATGCTTTAATTGAAGAGCGGGTTCAATTTAAAAACCTTGGTTTTGTTGTTATCGACGAGCAGCACCGGTTTGGGGTTGCCCAACGTGCCAGGTTATGGAAAAAAAGCAGCAAACCGCCACATGTTCTTGTAATGACCGCTACACCCATTCCAAGGACATTGGCCATGACTGTTTACGGAGATCTTGATTACTCGGTAATCAATGAATTACCTCCGGGTAGAAAGCCCGTTCAGACGTATCATTTTTACGATAGCAAACGGATACAGGTATTCAACTTCATGAAAAAGCAAATTGATGAAGGACGACAGGTTTACGTGGTTTATCCGTTGATCAACGAATCGGAAGCGCTGGATCTTAAAGACCTCATGGATGGATATGAAAGCATCAGCAGGTCTTTTCCGTTACCGGATTATGCCATTAGTATTTTGCATGGTAAGATGAAAACCGATGAAAAAGAGTTTGAAATGAAGCGCTTCGTTAAAGGGGAAACCCAGATTATGGTTGCCACAACCGTTATCGAGGTGGGTGTGGATATACCAAACGCTTCGGTGATGATTATCGAAAACGCCGAACGCTTTGGCCTGTCGCAGTTGCATCAGTTAAGAGGTAGGGTTGGGCGAGGTAGTGACCAGGCCTATTGCATTTTGATGTCGAGCTATAAATTAACAAACGAAGCCAGGAAGCGGCTTGAAACCATGGTAAAAACCAACGATGGTTTTGAAATTGCAGAGGTGGATATGCAAATCCGGGGGGCCGGTGATATGCATGGAACCCAACAAAGCGGCGTTTTAGATCTGAAAATTGCCGATATTATTCGTGATGAAAAAATCTTAAAATATGCCCGAAACCTTGCAATGGAGATCCTTGATGAAGATCCTGGCCTTGAAAGCAAGAAAAACCGCATCATGGCAAAAAGAATAAATGAATTACAAAAATACAGTCAGGATTGGAGCAGGATAAGTTGATCTTTGGTACCTTTACACATTATGAAGAAGAAAAAATTAACATCACAAGTTGAACAGCATCGGGATTTTGTTGTATATGACCTGGCAACAATACTACCTGATTTTCAACTGGCTTATTTCCTCAACAAACATCTGGATTTCAAACTCGAAAAAGAAAAGAATTTCGAAATTTATTTACCACCAAAGAATCAACCCGAATCCTTTTCACTGTACCATTGCAAAATCGAAAAATCAAGGGCCATTTATCTGATATCCAATGCACGTATTGAAAATACATTAATGAGGAGTTTTTTCCTGATATTCCAGGGTTTTTACACCACACAGGAGCAGGAAAAACTTTTACATGAAATCAGCAATATCAGTCAGGTACTCAACTTCAATATTATCGACCTAACTGAGGACAATTCAAAAAAGGCCGTGCATAAAAGAAAACTTGGACAAATCAATGCCATATTAACCGATCTCGAATACCATATGATTGAAGTGAACAGACATAAAAATCAATCAAACACCAAATTAAATCAAAGCAAATCAGTAACCCGCAAAATATTCTAACCTCAATGAAAACAAAAATAATTGCTACTATAGGCCCAGCTTCCTCATCTGGTGAAACCATCAAGAAGATGATCTTTGCAGGTGTTGATGTGTTCAGGCTAAACTTCTCACACGGACATTACGATGAATTTACGAAGGCCATTCATGAAATCAGAAAACTCAATAAAAAACTCGAGACCCACATTGCCATCCTTGCCGATCTGCAGGGGCCAAAGATCAGGATCGGAGAAATTGAAGGCGGTGAAATCAACCTGGTAAAAAATGACCATGTTGTATTTACAACAGTAAACAAAAATGCCTCCAATGGAAAAATATTCATCAATTACCCCGATTTTTCGGGTGATGTAAAAAAAGGTGATAAAATCCTGCTCGACGATGGAAAAATAACCATACAGGTTACACAAATATCCGGCAATGATGAAGTTGAAGCGAGGGTAGTTATCGGTGGGAAATTATTTTCGAGAAAAGGGGTAAACCTTCCCAATACAAAGATTTCGCTACCATCCTTATCAGAAAAGGACAAAGAAGATATCAAATTTATTATCGATAACGAAATTGAATGGATAGGCCTTTCATTCGTAAGATCAGCAGACGATATCGAGGAACTAAAGGAAATCATCCGAAGCCATAATCCGAAAAACCTGCCGATGATCATTGCAAAAATCGAAAAGCCCGAATCCGTTACAAATATCGACAGCATTCTGCAATCAGCCCACGGCATCATGATTGCCAGGGGTGACCTGGGTGTGGAGATGCCATTGCAAACTGTTCCGGTAATCCAGAAAAGCATTGTTAAAAAATGCCTCGGCATGAGCAAACCGGTGATTATCGCCACCCAGATGATGGAGGGAATGATGAACAACTCAAGGCCAACAAGGGCCGAAGTAAACGATGTGGCCAACTCGGTGATGGACGGCGCCGATGCCCTGATGCTGAGTGGTGAAACTTCCATTGGAAACTTTCCGGTTGAAACGGTTGAAACCATGCAAAAAATCATCCGCGAGGTGGAGCAATACGAAGATATCTACTTCAAACAGCAAAGGCCCGTGAAGGAAAACAACGAAAGGTTCATCTCCGATTCTATCATCTACAGCGGCTGCAATATGGCCCGCGAAGCTGATGCAAAAGCCATCGTATCGGTTGCATCCTCGGGATATTCTACGGTTAAAATTTCTTCCAACAGACCAAGGGCAACCATTTTTGCTTTTGCAAATAACGAATTTACCCTCAGAAGGCTTAATCTTGTTTGGGGGGTTAAACCCATGTATTTCGACCGCCTTATCAATACCGACCAGAGCATTTCCGACCTGATGCATGACCTGAAAGCGAAAGGTTCGCTGCAGAATGGAGATCTCGTGGTACATATCTCCAATATGCCCATCAACCAACCTGGCAAATCAAATATGCTGAAGCTAAGCTTTGTGGAGTGATAGCGGAAGTTTGGTAGGTCGGTGTGGTAATCGAAGTTGGAAAATCCCTTCAAATTCTAACATAAAAAAAAGTTCCTTATCCCGGTATTATTCTCATCTATCATCGTTATGAGTAAAAATTTGGAGTGTTACAAGTTTACTTTACAAGGATAAGGAACTTATTGCAATCAATTAATCCCTAAAAATCTGTTTGCCTTTACAAGGTTAGCTAACAGCAAACCAAAATGGCAAACCAAATGTAAGATAACTTACGGGTTTCCTCAAAACGAATCAGTGAACGGTAATACAAAATCAGTAAACGGTGATATGAATGAGGTCGTCAATTAACTTTGTGCAACTGCCCTGTTCAGGAATTGAATGAACGGTTGCATGGTTTTAAACTGATCCAGCACATCCTGAATAAAAACATGCTCATCTTCTACCTCATCATTGATTTGTTTTCCTACAGTAAAACTTTTGTGCTTCAACCACTCTATTCCCTCGAAGTCGGCCGGAAAATCTTTTGGGGGCCGTTGTAATTTCTCACCATCCATATCACCAAACAATTTCTTAAATTTTTCCCCCTCAAGAATACCACCAAATTCATCCGGGTTTTGAAATATTTCATAACGGATTGCTTTGAGCTGTTTGGGATCGGGCTGCCACTTCCCGCCACCTATAAATGAAGCGCCTGGTTCAAAGTGCAGGTAGTATCCCCCATATTCGCTTTTTCTGCCACCCTTGCAAAATGCGGCACCCATATTCGTTTTGTAAGGGTCCTTGTTTTTCGAAAACCTGACATCACGGTAGATCCTGAAAATACAGTCCTTTGGGGTTAAAAGTTGTAATTCGGGATCAAAGGCGGAGACCCCTTTAATCACCTCATCTACAATTCCAACAAAAGATTGCCTGGCCTGATCATACCAGTCTTTATTGGATTGAAACCATTCCCGGCTATTGTTGCTTTCAAGCGCTTGTAAAAATGTTATTATTGTTTGCATGTTACTTTTATATTTTACAAAAATAGTAAGAGAATTAAACATATGTGTATTTTTGAAAACAAAGTTAATGGAAACAGGTTCAAATAAAATATCAGCTCATTCGTCCAAATCACACCGGTTACTAAAACCAACATTGTTGCTGGTTGGCAGTATGACTGTTTTGGCAGGCGCCGTAATTGCACCAGCCATACCACAAATTGAGCAATATTTCCAATCGACACCACATATTGATCTCATCAGTAAATTGATATTAACCATTCCTTCCCTTTTTATTGCGATTCTGGCACCTTTTGCGGGACAGATTATCGACAAACTGGGCCGCAAGACACCCCTGATCATATCATTGATACTGTATGCCGTTGCAGGCACATCAGGCCTTTACCTTCAAAACATCTATCTGATCATCGGTGGAAGGGCAGCCCTGGGTATTGCCGTTGCAGGTATCATGACGATAAATACTACCCTCATCGGAGACTATTTTCAGGGTAAGGAAAGAAGTGTTTTTATGGGCTGGCAGGGAGCATTCATGGCATTTGGCGGGGTGGTCTTTTTATCTGCCGGAGGTTTGTTAGCTGATATCTCCTGGAGGATGCCCTTTTTAATTTATGGTTTCTCAATCCTGATCCTGGTTCTTACAATAATTTTTATATACGAACCAAAAGTTTTGAAGGTCGAAAAAAAAATTGTTTCCCAAAGAGGCCGGCAAAGACGTTTTAAAAAATATGGGCTGGTTTTCTCAACGGCTTTCCTGGGTATGTTATTTTTTTATATGATCCCCACCCAAATTCCATTTTTACTGAATCAGGTAGGACGCCTGAACACATCAACAATAGGCTATTCCATAAGCGCTTCTGTACTTGCCGGGGCGATACTGTCCATCAATTATGGTAAGATCAGGATGAAACTAAATTTTAATCAGATCTATGTTATTACCTTTATATTAATGGGTGCCGGATTTATCTTGATCGCTGTTTTACATTCCTTTTGGGGAATTCTTACAGGATTAATTGTTGCCGGTTTTGGCACAGGCCTGTTTATGCCCAATACAAACCTGTGGCTGGTATCACTGGCCCCTGCTGAAAAAAGGGGGCGGCTGGTGGGATTTCTAAATATGGCAGTTTATACCGGTCAGTTTTTATCACCTGTATTGTTCTTTCCGGTCATTCAATGGCAATCGATCGGTTTTTCATTTGGATTTTGCGGGTCACTTTTGCTCCTGCTTGCATTGGTGTTTATATTGGAAAACAGGGCCCGGAAATAATTGTGTGGAGAAGTTTTTTTTGATTTTGTCATACATAACAATATAGTTCATTACTTTAGTGTCCAAATTAATGAGGATGGATAAAAAATTACTTCTTATTACTTTTACGGTGATCTCTCTATCAGCTTTTGCCGTACATGATAACAGGCCTGAAGGTGGCCGTTCGGCAAGCCTGGCAAACGCTTCCGTAGCATTTTCTGACTTTTGGTCGATACAAAACAACCAGGCAGGGCTGGCATTTTACAACCGTCTGTCGGCAGGCGTATATTTCGAAAACCGTTTCCTGGTAAAGGAAATGAGCTTGAAAGCAGGAGGTTTTGTGTTACCCACAAAGGCAGGGACCTTCGGCGCCAGTCTCTCCTACTTTGGATATCCCAAATACAACGAAACCAAAATAGGACTGGCATATGCAAAAAATTTTGGTGGTGTGATTGCAATAGGTGTGCAGTTAGACTACCTGGGTACTTCCATTGCCGATAATTACGGACAGAAAGGTGTAGCCACAATAGAAATCGGGATACTCTCGAAAATCAATGAAAACCTCTACCTTGGCGCACATGTGTTTAACCCGGTACGGGCAAAAATAAGCGACTACAACGATGAGCGGATACCCACCATATTCAGGGTGGGATCGGTTTACCATATCGACAAAAACCTGCTTGTTACTGCCGAGGTGGAAAAGGACCTTGAATATGATCCCATGCTGAAACTGGGAATGGAATACCGCATAATCAAACAGGTAATTGTAAGAGGCGGCGTATCGACCAACCCGGGAATTTATTCCTTTGGCTTCGGGCTGGATTTCGACAAACTGATGATCGACTTTTCCTCCACGATTCATGAGGTGCTGGGCTATTCACCCCAAATATCGTTGATCTATAATTTCAGGTAACCTGATGATGATGATGAAGTTTTCAAATTATATGGTTGCAATAACCCTGATAGGGTTTGAAACCCTGTCAGGGTTGTTTCATCCACGGTATAAAATCCCGTCAGGGTTAAGCCTGATCATCACATTGCTCCTCCTTTTTGCAATTACACAATCATCCATCGCCCAACAACCCGAATTGAATTTAAAAGACCGCGAAGCCATCATCAGCAAAATCGAAAACATTGCCGAACGCTCGGAACAGGAGCTTGATTATTCCGACCTGCTGGACGATCTCTATTATTTTCTTGAAAATCCTTTGAGCCTCAACACCGCCACGTTTGATGACATGAAACAGTTAATTTTCCTGTCGGATTATCAAATCAATAAAATTATCGAATACCGGAACATGTATGGTGATTTTATGAGTATTTTCGAATTACAGGCCGTGGATGGTATGGATGAGGAATCGGTTAGAATATTACTGCCTTTTGTAACTGCGGAGAAGGGAAAGGTTGCACTGGAGTTTAATACGCGCAACATTTTTAAATACGGAAAGCACGACCTTTTTATCAGGTACAGCCGGATTCTGGAGGAGCAGGAAGGATACCGTGAAATTTCCGACTCGGCAAAGGAGGCCAGTCCCAATAGTTATTATCTCGGCAGCGCCGATAAAATTTACGCACGTTATGCGTTTAATTATCGAAATAAATTCAGGATCGGGATTACAGCCGATAAGGATCCCGGCGAAGAATTTTTCAAAGGCACCCAGCCCAATGGCTTCGATTTTTATTCGGCATTTTTGTATGCGTCCGATCTGGGTATCGTTAAGAGTGTAGTTGTTGGGGATTACCATGTGGAATTTGGCCAGGGACTCACATTATGGACCGGGCTCTCTTTCGGAAAATCACCCGATGCCATGTCGATTCAAAAAAACGCACGTGAAATCCGCCCGAACACATCGGTAAATGAAAACCTGTTCTTGCGGGGAGTTGCAACAACCGTGAAAGTGAAAGATTTTGAACTAACCGGTTTTTATTCTTCCAAAAAAATTGACGGGAACCTCGGAGATGTCGATACACTTACACAGGAGGTCCTTTTCGTTACCTCAATACAGCAGAGCGGATATCACCGGACCAATGCTGAAATTGAAGACAAAAATACGATCAGCGAAAAATTATATGGCAGCCACCTTGAGTACCGGAGAGACCATTTTAAAGTGGGCGGCACGGTTTACAAAACAAACCTGAACCCTCCTGTGAAGACTTCCGGGCAACTTTATCAGAAATTTAATTTTTCAGGGTCAGACAATTTAAACTGGGGGATCGACGGAAATGTGCGGCTGGGGCCCTTTAATTTTTTCGGAGAGTTTTCGGGTAGCGAAAATGGTGGGACGGCATATATTGCGGGAATGCAGGCAAGTTTAAATCCAAGACTGGCACTCTCGGTTTTTTACAGGAATTATGGCATTAAATACCAGAATTTGTACAGCAATGCCATTGGTGAGGGCAGCCGCAACCAAAACGAAAAAGGTCTCTATGCCGGTGTTTTACTTCGATTGCATAAAAACTGGTCATTCAACGGGTATGTCGACCGCTTTGATTTTCCCTGGATCAGGTACCGTGTGGATGGCCCCTCCAGAGGATCGGAATACCTTGGCCAGCTTAATTTTTTCCCTACTTCCCGGGTAGAGCTTTATTTCCGTTACCGTTACGAACAAAAGAAAATCAATTCGGATAGCGAAGATCCGGCCCCAAAACTCGATAAAACCCGAAAGGAAAGTTTCAGGTTTCATATTTCGTATGTTGTCACACCTTCGATCATGCTGAAAAACAGGGTTGAATTTTTAAGGTACAAAGAGGGTGAAAATCCATTTGGAAATGGCTTTTTAATTTACCAGGATGTCATGATCCGGCCACCCGAGAAACCATATGATATCACCTTCAGGTATGCCATTTTCGATACGGATGGATATGATGAACGAATCTATGCCTACGAAAACGATGTCCTGTATGCTTTTTCAATTCCTGCATACAACTACAAAGGAAGCCGATTTTATCTTTTGCTGAAATATGAAATTGCCGGTTGGCTGGATCTCTGGCTCCGGTATGCACAAACCGTATATTCCGACCAACAGGTTATTGGAACCGGCTTAAACGAGATTGATGGGAATACACGATCTGAGATAAAGGCGCAGTTGAGGTTTAAGTTTTGATTTATCATCGAATTAATCGAATTTAACGAATAATACAGCTTAAAAAATACATGCATTCAATTCGCGAAATTCGATGATGTCCAAATATACTCATAGGATGACTTTGAGTCATCCTATGAGTTGGTTTTGGTTTAGCGTTTTTATTTCCTAAGCCAATTATATTACAATGACCATCGTTGGTTGGTAGATATTATTAGTTCAGCAAGAAACTATGCTGAATTGGAAAAGTATTTGGAAATTACTGTTGCCGGCTTGTATGGCCCGGACGTGGATGTCCGCGCCAGCGTATTCAAATACAGTTGAATTAAAATCAGTATAGAACACTGATCTTCATGATTCT
>JABMQA010000922.1 GCA_013203545.1 Bacteroidota bacterium | reverse complement strand
CCTGAATCCCCCTTTTGATTAAAGGAACGACTGCAAAATAATCTTCTGGAAAAAGGGGGACGGGAAAAATCTACCTGAATAATACTATTCCTTAACCATTTTGTGTGTAACAGTATGTTCCTTTGAAATCACACTATAAATATACACACCAGAAGGTAGGTGAGACAAATCCAATAAAATGGGATGATTACCATGGGGATAATTCTTTTCAGGTATTTCGATTACGCTTTGTCCGGTCATGTTACAAACCTTGATGCTCAATTCAACTGCATTATCAAGCTCAATGTAAAAAGTCGTAGATGATTTTACCGGATTGGGTGAATTGGTAGTAACCACAAATCCAATTTGATTCATTGCATTTTCGGCGATGCCTGGAGGGGGTGGAAAACAACCGAAATTATATTCGTGGTATTTAAAACCAGTAATATACCTGAATTGTACGTCATCATAGAAATTATACGGCTCCATATCCTCATAAACCATAGGTAGTGTAAATGAAAAATAGGGATCACCATCCTCAAACAATACATAATGAGAGGTTGCCTGGAAGTATGCCTGCCACATAGCTTCAGAATATATGGTAACATTTACCGGTTCATTTATTGAATTTCCATATTCATCCCAGTAATGGCTTAAAAAATAATCACTCACTGCAAGCCCACGAGTCCATATATCAGGTTGATTGTTATCCTCACAGCCCGGGAGTTGGGTGTCGAGCCAGGTAAAAAACATATACTTTCCATCCCATGACGATGCCACCTGGATGCGGTTGTCCTCAGTAATATCATCAAACTGGCCTCTTAATGTTTTTAATGGCCCCAGTTTAATGGCATACCAGAATCCGCTATTGGTGTTATAGGTCAAATCAAATGGAGCGGCATACATAAAATCCGATGATTCGGAAATGCCTGTAATGAAGGAATATGGATCCTCGCCGGTGATTCCGATTACCACAGCGATGTGCGGCTGTCCCCATGCATCCGAATGCATGTCGAAATCATAAGCTATGGTAAATTCGATTTCTTCCTGTGATGGAATGGGCACTCCGAAAAGCTCTTCCAACTGGTCATCCGTCAAAAAATCCAGGATGCCACCGGGCGCATCCGGCCCTGCAACTGGTGCCGGGATAGGCCCTTCCCAGGTTTCACCGCCATCGGTGGTGTTCCAGAGAATGGGATAAAGGGAACGTCCGGCCGAGATGGATACGCTGCCGTTATCACTTATTGCCCCTATCCAGCCGTTCATACCGTCTGGTGAAAAAGCAACCTTTACATCCAATGGCATCTGGTTGTCCAATGTGGAAAAGTCGAGGGTAAAAACCTCAAAACTGAAATCATCGATGCTTTCATCCCAGGTTCCATGTGAAACGATGATCTTTCCAAAATATGAAAGGTCATAACTAACAGGATCCATCCGAACCGACACATCCGCCGCCCAAATTTCGCCGGCTTGTGTAATTGTATATCCCGTCGGCCGGTCGAAATAAATACCGGTAACCGTATCAGAAGGCAGGATGGTTCGTGTTGTATCAGAAATATCACCTATCCTGGCGTGACCATGTACGTACTCACCCCAGACAGGTGTGGCGTTGTTCAAATTTGTCATCGCCGCAAGAAATGCCACATAGGCGTTATCGGGGTTGGTATTTCCGGGAGGATTATAAATGCAGTGGTTTGGATAACGTGGCCTTTCAACATTGCTGCCCGAACCAAGGGCTTCAAATACCATCACCTGGTTGTCCCAGGTTAAACCGCCATCTCTGGAAATATCATAAGCCAGGTCATCTGAAACACCTCCCAGGTCGCCACCCATGCGGTGTATGTTGGTTACTGTGTTCAGGTTCTGGTCGGCCCAAACCAACGTTCGTTGTCCCCCGGCATATCCATAACCGTAGGCATTGCCGGATGTGCCGATATTAATAACATTTATTATATCGCTGTTTTTAAGATAATTGATTTGGGGTTGAGAAAGGTGTTTTTGTAAAATTACCGATGCGGGATTTAAAGGCTCTACCAGTTGTTTTTTGGGTGGAGTAACATTCCTTAATCCAGGTTTTACATATGGTGCCGATTGGCCCAGGGTTATCAATACCATCAGCATGATGGCCGTTGAAAGTAATAATTGTTTCATAACTTCTTTTTTTTGACGATGTAAAAATATAAAAAGTTTACATGTTTTCCTAATCTTATTTGGAGGACCTCATCAAAAACTCTTTCACATACACATAAAATATTTATAAGGAAATGAGGTTAACTAATTGTTATGGGCACACACAAGCATAATTCCATTCCAGGCCTCATCCTGGTTGTTTTTTTTGTGGGACTGTTTTTCTCCTGCAGCAAAACAGATGAGCCCCCCAAACAGGATGACGGGAAAATCGTCTTTCATTTTACCCATTACAATGAAGGTTTGCCATTGTTGTTTGATACGATGATGTACAGCAATGCCGCAGGAAATGGTTACCTTGTAAACGAGATTCAGTATTTTATTTCGGATGTTAGGTTGCACCGCCAGGATGGTACATCACTCTTAATCGACCAATGGAAAGCTATTCACTATGTAGATACCGATATTCCGGATACGCACCAATGGCAGGTTTACGATCCCATCGAGCCGGGTGACTACGATAAAATCACCTTCACCTTTGGCATTTCCGAAGAGAAAAACCAAAGCCTGATGTTTGTGAATCCTCCCGAACGGGATATGTTCTGGCCGGAATTGCTGGGTGGCGGTTATCATTATATGAAACTCAACGGCAAGTGGCTGGCTGACGATGGCATTATTAAACCTTTCAATTTTCACCTGGGGATCGGGCAGATTTATGCCGGTGGCGTGGTGGATCCCGACTCGATCACCGGATTCGTTCAAAACTATTTTGAAGTGGTTCTGCCCAATTCCGCATTCTCTTCTTCAAGCGGAGATACCTTGCAATTCGAGATCAGGATGAATGTTGAAAACTGGTTTCAAAACCCACACACATACAACCATGATGAATGGGGAGGTGATATCATGCAAAAACAGGATGTCATGAAACTGGGATGTGAGAATGGGAAAGAGGATGTTTTTAGTGTTTCGATGAATAAGTAGGGAGGAATGGGGTTTTGTGCCATGGGCTTTCCTATGGAGGAACATTAAAACGAAATGCAACCAGGCATCGTCCCCAGGGTGGCCCCGAGGCGCCGGCGGTCATGCCGGTGGGTAGCGGAAATGGCTTGGTTTGGCGAATGGAAAGAAAAATATTTAATCTATGATGAGATTATTACAAAATTTCAAACGGTTAGTAACGAAGATGACTCCCTCTACAGGAGGAGCCGGAGGGGGTACGCCGGAAGAAATTTTTAATGCACCAGAAATTCCATGCGAAGACCATATCAAACATCAAACATCAAACATCGGATATCTTATATCAATACTTCGCTTCAGTCAACTTAAATCAGCCATGTTGATCTTTCTTCCCGTTGGTCTTTTCCTTCTTACCGGCTGTTGCAAATGCGATGATCCCGAGCCGGAACCTTTCAATCCTACACCCTACGAAATTGATATCCCTTACGGTTTCCCGACCCAGCTCAACATTCCCGATAACAACCCCATGACTGTTGAGGGTGTGGAATTAGGCAGGTATCTGTTTTACGACGGTCGACTATCAGGTAGGACCCATCCCGATTCGCTGATGAGTTGTGCCACCTGCCACATACAACAAAACAGTTTTGAGATCGGAGCACCCCGCCCATACCCTTTTGGCATTACCGGGATATCAACTCCACATGCCATGCTTCCTATGATAAACCTGGTATGGAATAGCAACGGCTACCTGTGGAACGGCAAGGTTAACCAGGAAAATACAGGTCTTATTTACGGCAACCTCGAAGATCTGGTATGGATGGGTGTACTGGCCAGGCACGAAATGAATGGCGATACCAACCGGGTAAAAGAAGTATTTCAGGATATCCCCGGATATGTTGAAATGTTTGGAAAAGCATTCGGGACGCATATAGTTACCATGGACCGCATATCCAAGGCCATCGCGCAGTTTGTCCGTACACTGATATCTTCCAATTCAAAGTTCGACAAATATATGCGGGGTGCCGTGCAGTTGAGCCCGGAGGAGTTGCGGGGCTTTGTGCTGTTCACCACCGAGGAGGGTGCCGATTGTTTTCATTGCCATGGCGGATATGGCAACCCACTGTTTACCACCAACAAATTTTACAACAACGGCAAGGATTCCGTTTTCACCGATCCATACGACCGCTATTTCATCACCGGCGACCCAATGGACAAAGGTGCCTACAAAGCCACCACCCTCCGCAACATCGAACTCACCGGGCCCTACATGCACGATGGACGTTTCGAAACGCTGGAGGAGGTCATCGAATTTTACTCACATCACCTGATCAACACCCCATACATCGATCCACTGATGCACCACATTGCCAATGGTGGCATTCAACTTATACCTCAAGAAAAGTCGGACCTGATGGCTTTTATCAAAACACTCAGGGATGATGCGTTTTTATCCAACCCTGATTTCGGGATTCCGGGAAAGTTACCGTCGAAATAAACACTGGTTATAAAGGTCAGTACATTATCATGAGCCAGTTGAATATTTGAATTGAAAACAATTTAGTATATTGCACACCGAATGCTCAAATGCCAAATATCAACTTAAACAAAGCAAATGAACAAATTTATCACCATCCTCGCCCTGCTAATTTCATTAAACGCATTCTGTCAGCCCGACACCTTAAGGATCAAATCGGAAATAAGCGATGTAACAGTATTCTTCAGTGGTGCCCAGATTACCAGAACCGGTGAATTAGCAGCTAATAAGGGAAAATACCTGCTCATCTTTAACAATTTATCCCAAGAAATAAATCCCCGGAGCATCCAGGTTCGCGGGATTGAAAATTGCAAAATCCTATCTGTTAAGCAACAGGTTCAGTCCAATGCCGGACAAAAGGAAAGTCCCGAAGTTCAGGGCCTGAGAAAAGAGGTTAAATCAGAACAACTGAAACTTAGAAAAATCAATAACAAACTGGAAGTCTTTGATCTTGAGGAAAAGCTTTTGCTTGACAATAGCGTATTTACAAAGAATGATGGGGGCTCTTCGATCAGCGAAATCAAAGAGGCCGCTGAATTTTACCGCTTACGACTCAATGAAATCAGGCAGGAAAAGCTGAATCTGGAAATTGAATCCGAAGCTATCAAGCGTGAAATTAAGAAAATTCATATCCGGATTAATACATTAACAGCCAAAGCTATCAAGATACAAAGTGAAATCCTGGTAACTGTTGATTGCGAAGCGAGTGTGAAAGGTGATCTGGAAATAAGTTATTATGTCCCTTCAGCAGGATGGGAACCGGAGTACGACTTCCGTGTGGATGAGGTTTCCGAACCCCTGGTGATCGATTACAAGGCCAATGTTTTTCAGTCATCCGGAGAGGACTGGAAAGATGTTGACCTGGTTTTATCTACCAATAACCCATCCCTGGGCGGCTTCAAACCGGAACTCGCATCCTGGTACCTGGACCGGAGAAAGTATATTCAGTTTCCAACCGGAGATAATGCTACAGCATTAGTTCAGGGAATTGTAATGGATGTTGATACAAAAGAACCAATACCCTTTGCCAATGTTGCCGTTTTCAGAGGAGGAAATCTTATTACAGGCAGCACAACGGACTTCGATGGTCGATATTCAATAAAAAGATTACCAGCTGGGGTTTATAATGTCAGAGTATCCTTTGTGGGATATCAAACCTTACAAATCAACAATATAATACTTTCTCAGGATCAAATAACATTTCAGGATTTTCAAATGGATATCACTACAGAAGCACTGGAATCAGTCGAAGTTAGAGAATACAAAGTTCCACTTATTTCAAAGGATAAAATCAGTTACGGGGCAACAGTTACAGCAGAGG
>JABMQA010000921.1 GCA_013203545.1 Bacteroidota bacterium | reverse complement strand
TAGTTATAATTAAACATTAGTATCATGAAAAAAACAATTAAATTTTTGAATTTCTTAGCACTCTTTACTGTTATTGCAGTACTTAGTGTGTATGTAAGCGGGTGTAAAGATGACGATGATCCGGAACCGGCAGGAGACAAAACCGCTTTGAATGCATTAGTTACTGAATGTGAAACGCTGCACGATGCTGCTATAGAAGGCACCTCGGTAGGTTTTTACGAAGTGGGATCCAAAGCTGTGTTTCAAACGGCAATTGAAGCAGCAAAAAGCGTAGCTAACACTGAAGGAGCTATCCAAAGCGTTATAGATGGCGCAAATGCTAACCTGACAGCAGCCAAAACAGTTTTTGAAGGCAAGTACATTCAAAATGTTTCAACCGAAGGCCTTGTCGCACAATGGTTGTTTAGTGGCGATGCAACAGATTATACAGGTAACGGATTTGATGGTACATTAACAAATGGCCCGGCTGTTTGGGGCGGTGGAATACCTGTACTTACATCTGATAGGTTCGGTAATGCAGATAAGGCTTACTATTTTAACGATGGGGGAAATATTGAAGTTACTTACGCAACAGCACTTAATCCTCCTGAAATATCACTTTCTTGGTGGATTTACATGGAAGAAAGAGACAATAATGATTATATGATTTCTATGAATCATTGGGAAGGTTATAAAGTTAATCTTCAGACTGAAAATAAGGTTTTCGCTACCGTAAAAGTTGAAGATGGTGCAATCTACGATAAGGATCATAATGGAGAAGGTTTAGTTGAAAATACATGGTATCACCTTGTAGTTTCATTTGGCGCTGAACATATGAAGTTTTATATTGATGGAGCATTGGTTCAGGATTGGCCGGATTTAACCGGAGGTGGAATTATTAATTTAAGTTCAACGCCGGTAAATCTTGTTTTTGGACTGGAAATGCCATTATCTACATATGATCCTCCTCCAACTTGGGATGGTGCTTACTTTAAAGGAAAAATGGACGATATCCGTTTGTATAACAGAGTCTTAAGTGATAATGAAGTAAGTTCAATTTACAATTTAGAAAAACCTCAATAATACCTTAAGTTAATAAAAAGGGCATCTGAAATATTTTAATTAAAATTAATTTCTCAGATACCCTTTTTTTATTGGATCCATTGATATGGGGGTAAGGGTATGAGGAATTACAACACAATTTGGTATTTATTGTATAAACAAGTTTAAAAAAACATGAAAAGCATAATTTCAATATTGATACTAATCTGCTACGCAGGGAATATAGCTGCACAACAAATTATTATCGAGAGAATTGAGCAAATGCCCAACATCCCACAACCCTATTTGATGCGCAATTGGAAGCAGGTTGCCCAAAATTACGATTCGTTGGTTTTTGATGTGAATTTATCAGGGGCATATTTACCGCTTATTGGGATAAACCCGGAAGCGGTCAATTATCCTGAACATGAAGGCGCTGCCATGGTTTCCTACGTTGGTCAATCCCTGGGAACATCAGCAGAAGGAATAAACTATCTGCCGGCAATTGTTGGGGCTTCAATTTCAGGTATCGACAAAAGCAATCAATACGGAAAAAACTGGGCTTTAATGGCCGAAGACTTTTTTAACAGGAGGGTGGATGAAAATGTGTATTTAAACCACCCGGTTACAAGCAGTGGGCATGATTGGTGGTACGAAACCATGCCAAATATCTTTTTTTACCAGTTAAACGCATTGTATCCCAATACGGGCGATTACGATTACCAATTCGCAAAGGTGGCAGACAGATGGCTTGAGGCTGTGGATACTATGGGAGGTAGCCTTACCCCCTGGCAAACACCAAATATGAACTATAGGGCATGGAACCTGAAACAAATGAAACCACTGACAACAGGAGTGAAAGAACCGGAAGCTGCCGGAACCATTGCCTGGATACTTTACAATGCATATCGTGAAACAAATGAAACCAGGTATTTAATAGGCGCTGAATGGTCCATGGAATTTTTAAGCCATCTCAACCAAAACCCTTCCTATGAATTGCAATTGCCATACGGTGCCTACACCGCAGCATGCATGAATGCGGAAATAGGCACCAACTACGATGTTGACAAAATGCTTAATTGGTGTTTTAATCGCGGAAATTTACGAGGTTGGGGGACAATTGTCGGCCAATGGGGAGGATATGATTGCTCGGGACTGGTTGGTGAAGCCAACGATTCAGGAGATGATTATGCTTTTTTGATGAATGGATTTCAACAAGCGGCTGCATTGCTTCCCTTACTTAGTTATAATGAATTTTATGCCAATGCCATTGGAAAATGGGCGCTTAACCTGGCCAATGCTTCCCGTCTTTTTTATCCGGGATTTTTGCCTGATGACCACCAGGATAGCGAGGTGTGGGCGTTTGAAAATGACCCCAATCGTTGTATTGGCCACGAAGCCTTGAAGGAAGTTTTTAATGGAAAAAGCCCTTTTTCAACCGGTGATGCTATAGCCGGCGGTTGGGCGCCTACAAATCTGGCACTTTATGGCTCATCGCATGTGGGTTACCTGGGAGGGATTATTGACACGACCGATGTAAGCGCTATTTTGAAACTCAATCTATCGAAGACCGATTTTTATGCTGAAAAATATACATCATTCCTGATGTGGAATCCATATGATGCGGATACATCTGCTACCATAAATCTTGGCGCACAGGTGTATGATGTTTATAATTCGATTAGCAATTTATTTACCCATAATGATGCAACGGGATTTATCCAGGTTACCATTCCTGCTTCCAATTCTGTCCTTATCACCCTTGTTCCCGATGGTGCTACAATTGAAATGATTGGTAAAAAAACATTGGCAAATAACGTTGTTATCGATTTTAATAATGGTGCGCTTGTACCTGACAACCCTCCCCGGATTAAAGCTTTACAAGCACTTCAAAATCCCGTTGTTGCCGGTGATTCGGTTTTTGTATTTTGCAGCGCCGAAGACATCGACAATGATGTTATCCAATATCAATGGAAATTTGATGATAGTCTTGTCATAGCAAATGAAAAACTCTCAATTAAAGCACCTTATGAAATTGGGGATTATTCAATAAAATGCAGAATAAGTTCCGGTAGCGGATTGGCCGATTCAACGGATTTCATGCTATCGGTAACTGACAGAATCCCTCACATTCCGGAAATTAAATCGCTGGTAGCCCATCCCGGTAAAATTGATATCAATCAAACTACCGAACTTTCCTGCGAAGTTGAAGAGCTGAATGGAGATGAAGTATCTTACACCTGGACATCTGATGCCGGCACCCTTTTTGGCAGTGGTGCCACAGTACAATGGACAGCACCCGCAAACTATGGCAATTATACAGTCTATTGCACTGTGGCCGATATAGATGGCCAAAATACCGATAGCGTTATCCTGATGGTTCGCGATTTAAGTGTGTTAATCAAAGGGGATCCGGTTTTGTACCTGACGTTTAATCAAAACATTACAGATTATAGTAAGTATAACAACCCTACTTCGTCAGAAAATGTGAGCTACGAAACCGACCCGAAAGGAAATCCTCAATTAGCAGCAAACTTCAATGGCTTGTCCTCATTCGTAAGCGTTGAAAATGCCAATTGGCTCAATTTTGATTTATCCTTAAGCTTGTCAGGGTGGATTTATTCGCAGCACATAAATGAGGGGGAAGCCTACCCGATTTCGCATGGAAACTGGACCGGACGATGGAAAGTTTCCCTTGGTAATGATTTGCTCAGATTTACCGTGAAAACAAATGAGGGTGTGTATGATCTTGATTCCAAGACCATCCTGGAACAAGACAAATGGTTCTTCTTTACCATGATTTACACCGGAACAGATATGGAATTATACATCGATGGACAATTGGATGCTTTTATTCCGGCATCAGGAACAATCAGTTCCACATCTTACGATATAATTTTCGGAAAAGCCCGTCCTGATCAGGCTTATTTTTTTAAAGGGCGTCTGGATGATGTTTATCTTTTTGATCATGCCATTGCACCTGCTGATGTTCTGGAAATGTACGAGTTAGGGGTTAACCGTGTTGAAGAAAACAATGCCGATGAGTTGATTGGCATCTTCCCCAATCCTACTTTTGGGGATGTTGCTGTTCATGTTGAACCCGGTTTTGGGAAACAGTGTTCTTTCCAGGTATTTAATAGCTCAGGGAGACGTGTTTTGGCAGGAAGCTGGCAAGATGGAGCAGGACAGGATTTTATCATAAAAATGAATGGAATTGAATCCGGAATTTACTTCCTTCAAATTTTGGGTGCTAAGTATTTAATAGTTAAGAAAGTGGTTGTTTTAAAATAAGAAAAAGTGCTATCAAAATTTAATTTCTACCTGCTTGTTTTGTTGGTTTTTATGGGAAGTTGTAACCCCAATAAATCTAATAATGGTAGTGGTTTAAGCTATTGGTCATCGAGCAATAGTGGTGAAATTAAATTCTCCAAAACATTGACAGATAATTGGAATTCCCTGCATCCAAACGAAAAAATCCAATATCAACCTGTTCCTGAAGGTCAATCGAGTGAAGAAATCATACTTGCAGCCGTTGTTGGAAAAACCACATCTGATATTTATTCAAATATGTGGCAGGGCTCGGTAGAATTTTATGCAAAAGCTAATATCCTGGTGCCACTCGATACCCTGGCCGGGTTTAATGAATTTATACATGCACGCTGCGATACCGCAACCATACGGGAAATTACATCCGGTGATGGGCATATTTATCAAGTCCCCTGGAAAATAAACCCCATAATGACTTTGTACAATCATTCGGCACTAAGTGATTTGCAAATTGGTAAAGGGCAATTAACATACAGTAAATTTTTTGAAGCGGCAGAAAAAATAAAAAAAGACAACAGCGGTGATGGTTATACCGATCAATGGCTGGGAATTACCTCAACAAAAATTGTGTGGTATCAAAGGCTGTTTAATTTTTATCCATTGTACCTTGCAGCATCAAATGGATTACCGCTGATTGAAAACAATAAGGCTGCTTTTAATAATGAATATGCCATTGAGGTATTTCGGTTTTTGCAAGACATATATAAAAACGACTATTTTACCAAAGACCAGGAAGCGGCCACACAGGACAAATTTATAAGCCAGAAAGTACTTACCAAGTTTACCGGTCCGTGGGAGATCCATTATCTTGATAAATTCAAACCAAAAGACCTGAATTATGATTTTACCAACATACCTGTCCCCGATAACCATGAAGGCCCAATATATACATATGGGGATCCTAAGTCGATAGTTATTTTTAACACTTGTAAAAATCCGGAATTGGCTTTCGAATTTATTAAAACGATGGTAGATATCAGTGGGGACTCATTGTTCCTGACATTGTCAAATCAGCTTCCGAGAAGAAAAGGGATTGACAC
>JABMQA010000920.1 GCA_013203545.1 Bacteroidota bacterium | reverse complement strand
ATTATACTCAAATTAAAGCAGATTCTTGTTATGATTCATTGGTAATGGTTTTCTGCAAAGGAAAGAATACGAGCAAAAGTCCGCAATACAGGTTGTTTAATATAGATTTAAAAACCGGACAATACAACTCGATTGACTTTAATTGTGATCTTAAGAAAAACCGATATAGATATTCTGTAAAATTTATTGATAGTCTGGTACTAACTAAAAATTGTAAGGATAATCCGCAGATTTATAATCGTCTTACAGGTGAATTTATTGGTGAAATAATCATAAAGTACAAGGAGATTATGGCTAACGAGGATATCCCATTATTTTGTTATAGTTATTTAGAAGCAATTTGTTCAAGAACTTTCTCTGGTTATTATGGTTATTTAAAAGGAAGGGATAGAAAAAAAATTCTGTACTTCTATCCACATTTTACCTTTGTAAAAGATAGTACGGGTATCTGGTTGGATATAGTTTTTTGGGGGAATCCAAATGCTAATTACGCTCCCAACACAAATATTCGGACATCGCTTCCTTTTGATTGGGAAAAAATGGAAATCGATATGAATGGAAAATTTCAGAAGCCTCAAGAGATTGAATCTATCAAGTATCATCTTAGTAAAAAGAAATGGTTAAATCAAAAAGTTTCGGGGTATTTTTTTGGGTTTAACGGTGAAAAGATGTTTGGCTATTTGCAAAAGAAACCAAAGGCTTTTATCGTTGAAAGGGTAGATTTATAATCCAGTTACCCAACATAATAAAAAAACAAAGCAACATGAAAAAATTTATTACTTCAACACTCTTCACATTAATAGCAGTTCTCACATTCGGTCAACTAAACCCTGTTAATGATTTTGCATTTGAGCATTGGTATTCTTTTGGATCGGTTTGCCCGGGCTTTAATTGTTTTTCATTAAACTGGGATGAGCCGGATGTCTCCATTCAGGATACATTAATTGGATACAACATTTATCGGGATTCCGAATTGTGGCGTTTTCAGGATTATCAGGGTGCCGGTTGCGGTGAGGCTACTCCACAATGCCCGGATGCGGATTTTTTTAATTTTCCTGAACCTTTTTGGGTAAAGGTTAAAGCCGTATATAATGTTACTCTTTTGGAATCACCAGCTGTAGATTCTGCGCAATTTCTGGGGCTAATGATGGGAACAGAGCTTATCCAAAAAGAAAATGAAATACTCTATCCCAATCCTACAACAGGAATCATCAACATTGACATTGAAAACTTTCTAAAAATTATTGTTGTCAACAATGTCGGAAAATTAATATATGTTGGCACTGATAAATCCATAATCGACTTAAGTGGATATTCTAAAGGAATTTACTATTTTAAAATTATTACTGACAAAGGCGTTAAAACCGAAAAAGTTGTGATAGAATAAGGTACAATTGGGTGTGATAGCTAAGACGTGGGAATAGGCTGATGAGAGCGAGGCGAAGGGGCGAACGAACCGATATAAGAGAGGGGAGAGAAGATGCGACTGAAAAGAAGAAAGTGTCAAGGAAAAGTGTAACGAAATGCTAAATCCTGGAAACGTCCGCCAAAGGACTTCCCAGCGTTTGTTAGCGAAGACGGAAAGTTGAAATGATACAAGCTACGCCCGGCGTGATGAAAAGGATAAATAAATCCCTTCTTATCATAACCAACCTGCGTAAATCCGCGTCACAAAATAGTTAGACGCAGATTTTCGCAGAAAAACGCAGATAAAACAAATGTAAAAAAACCTGTTCCTTTTTATCATAAAAAATCTGCGTTAATCCGCGTCAAAAAAAAGTAAGACGCATATGAGAAACCAATGAACATTGGAATGAAAGGTCAAGCCTGAAAACGTCAACTGCAGAAGTACTTTTCCAGCGTTTGGTAGCGGAGATGTAAAAAAGCTGTCTTCTTGGTTGAAGACAGCTTACAACTTAAAATCAAATCTAAACTCAGTTAGCGCTATTGCAATTAAAACACACTGATCTTTTTCATCGGGCCTTTCCCATCGCCAATAATATATAATCCTTTTGGCCAGTCACCAACATTGATCTTTGTTGAATTTTTAATGGTTTCGCTGAAAACAGGATTTCCCAGCAATGTATAAATACTGATCTCGTGGGGAAGGCCATCGTTGATTTCTAAAGTCAGCCATTCACTGACCGGGGAAGGGTAAAAACTAAATGACGCATTGATGTGTGGAGATTCATTCACAGTTACGGAGGTGTTGGGGCCATTAAAGGTTGGGTTCTGCCAGACAAAATCTCCTGTACCGTTTGGTACACGGGAAAAGGATTCGTCGGATTCATGAGCATCGTAGGTAACCTGCTGGGCAATCATTAGTTGGGGAGAACTCAGGTAAACGGTTTCACCTCCTGAAGAAAGTTTAAAATCAGCATGCAACCCTTCTTGCGTCAGATCCTCATCGCACCACACGATCAGGTAACCAAATCCATCAATAACGGTTCCTTCGGGGAATTCCCATTCATTAAGTTCATCGGCGTTGTCCGACATAAACCATCCTGTAAGGTCGAAGGTTTCAGGCGTTTTGTTGTAAAGTTCGATCCAGTCTTCGTATTCACCATTTGGGTCGGCGACAGTCATGGTATTGTCGGCCATCAGTTCGTTAATCACCACATCACTCTCTTCAAGTATGGTATTTTTTACACGGTACAGATAAACGTCGTGTTCGGCGCCAATAGGTTCATATGCTGCGGTGGCCCAGTTGTCAGCGGCCAGTGCTTCTATGTAAAACCTGACATATTCGCCTTGCTGATGCGGAGGTATGGATGCACCGAAAATGCCATCGTCAGCTGCTCCGTCGTTGTGGTTACCATCATCAAACATCTCAGTTTTTTCAAATTGGCCCATGAATCGTGTGCCGTAGTAAAGATAGGTATGTTCGATGCCTTCTTCGTGCGAAACAGTGGCTGTAACATCAACGGTTTGTGATGAATCGGGCAGTGCATAAAGCTCACCATCAACGTGGTATTCTGCCGGAGAAATGGCAGGCCCAATCCGGTTAACTTCCGTGTTATTACCAACATAATTGCTGCGTAACTGGAAAAAATCTTTTAAATCCTCAATTTCATTAAGGAATTGATTGTAGGAATAAAGTTTCTTTGGGTCATTTTGAACACGTTCATCAATCAGTGCTGCGTATGCATCTATTTTTTCCGTTATCATCCCCTGTTCGAAAAACCGGTCCAGAACAGCGCGATAGTGGGCCAGGTAGCGTTGTCGCAATTCATCATTGTTTAGTAATATGTGAAGCAACGGATAATCATCATTGGTAACTTTATGAAAAGGGGTCCAGGAATTGATAAAACCCATGTGAAAACTGCTGTTGGCATCATATTCAATAGGCACCATCCTGTTGGTTGCCACGTCGAAATAAACATAATAGTCCATCCCGCCTTTATAAATATAGCCATCCTCATCGCAATAAATATTTTCATGAACAAGGTACCAGATAGCTGCATCCACATCCATGCATGTGTTGAGTGTGTCAACAAGTATGTCATCATCCGAGTTGTTCAATACATTGCAAACATGTACCAGATCGTCCCACGGATCAGGTTTATAGGCTTTTTTCATCTTATAATAAGGCTTGTATCCCGATGTGTCGGCGCCAAGCCAGTTGAGTGAACAGTATCCTGCACCGAACATGCCGCCGCCACCGCCGCCTGATTGTTTTTCACACCTCCAGCGGGTGGCCCCGTCCTCGAGGAACCATTCGGCAACATGTTGTTTGTTCAGTTGCTGAACATTCGCGTAAATGCCCCAGCTTTCACCGTTGATATACAATTCGGTAAAATTTGCTTTGGCTGCGGGAATGTGATTTCGGCTCAGGTTGTAAAAAAGCACTTCCCTTAAAAATGAAGGGTCATCAAAACAGTTATTAAGATTGAGTGTTTCATATCCTTCCACATCCTGGCCTGCGTGAATAAAATCCATGGTTATGTTAAAAGATTTCTTCTGTGAATTTCCGGTCCCATTGTAGGAGGTAGAGCCTTTAAATCGTACACCCACACTGTCGTAAATCTCATCTTTATAGATCATGGTTGCCGGCAGATCAGTTTTGCTCTGGAAGTTGGACCCTAACAACGACCAGTAATTGGGCTGCGAAAACTCAAGAAAAATTGTATCAACCTCAGACTCATCATAAAATCCGGTGGTTTCAACGCCCCCAATGATCAGGCGAAGGCTATCGTCGGAGAAATTAAATTCATAGGGCAGGCTCTGTGAGTTGACAAGTAAGGTGAACAGCAAAGAAAATGCGAGCAGGGTAGTGGTTTTTTTCATAGAATATGTATTTAATTTCTAAACAAAGATCAACTCATTTGACAAACGATTAATTGAGTTTATTCCTGAATCTGTAAATTAAAGGTGCATAAATATGGATTCGTTGCCTTTGATGCAGATAAAATCTTATGAAATTAAACGCAGACCAACCAACCGGACAATTTATTTGGGGGATCAAGTTGTGGTAAACTGGTTTGTTTTAATGATAAATCATCAAAAATATAACCGGAATAATAATGCCAAGCGCAGTTATCCATGCACCTCTCCTTGTTATCCCGTTTTTACCTCTTAGGATAAAAAGCCCGGTGATGGCAAGTATTACCATGGCTACTGCATAGGCATCCGAAAACCATGTCCACCATCTTGTAGGATTGTAATGCAAATAATTAACGGCATGGAAAATCGGCCTTCGCCTCAGTTTTTCGATCTGCCCCCGCCCGGTTTCCAAATCAACCAGGGCACTTCCGCCATTCAGAAAAACCTTTAGCAGTAATGGATCGGGATAGTAATGTTTTTTATAATTCTCTTTTTCTCCGTATTGATCAAGCAAATCAAGCACCTCCTGCTTCGATGGTTGTTCAATAATGGGGTGGCCCAGGTTAATCTCCTTGTGTGTCACTTCGTAATTTGGGTTCCAGTCGCCTATGTGATTGATGGCCACACCCGAAATGCCATAAATGATGGTCATAAAAAAAAAGAAGTAGCCCAAATCACGATGGGTCGCCCTGTTCCATTTCCTCCATTTTATTTTCTTCATAACAGTATATTGGTTTTTGATATATAAAAAAGGCCAGGAAATAAGTCTTCCTGACCTTTAACCTGATTTATTCAGGTTAAATAAGGCATTTATTATTTTTTCTCTTCATAACTGGTTGCTATAATCGAGTAGAATGACAAATGATCTGTACCGTTTTCTTTAATCTGTGCACGGTAATCTTCTATTTGTTCATATTCAGCGTTCGGATCACCTTCGCTATGCTCATGACCTTCTTCACCTTTGTGAATTTTCAGTTCCGATTTCGGATTTTCTGCTTTAAGCTCGTTTTCCCATTGGGTGAGATAAGGTTCATCAATCCTGAGTTCGTCAACTATTCCTGTAACCAATACATCACTTCCTTCGAGTTCAACCTCAAAAGCGGCAATTTCATCCCCGGCTTTTACCTGGATTCTCTCATCAGGATCTTCGCCAATGATGAACATTCTTTTACCACCCTCCTTGCATACGTGAACTGTGGTTCCTTCGATAATAATTTCCTTTCCAACATAACTATCAGGGCTTGCCGAAAAGTCCTCAACTGTAATCATTGCAATTTCATCGGCAGTTTGTTCCTGATTGTTTTCAGTGCTGTTGTTGCAGGCAATAAATGCAATTGCAATAAATGATAAGATGAATAATTTTTTTAACATAATTCCTCCGTGTAGTTTAAAATGATTTGTTTATTTTGCTAACGCTGATTTTGTCTTTTTGAAAATTGGAATGCAAAAGTAATCTTTTTGATAATCCAGTAGTTAAAAAGCATTAAAAAATTATACGAAACGAAGTTTTATTAAGAAATCTAAACTTTTTTAATATGGAAGAACAACAAATAGGTATCGGTACAAGGGTTTCACACCCCGATTTTGGCAAGGGTGTTATCATTCAGGTTTCAACAGAGGCCTTTGAAATTGTATTTATCGATCATGGCTGGAGAAAAATTCTCAGGTCATTTCCCAACCTGGAGATCAATGATGTAATGGAGCCCGACAGGGACCTGGTGAGCCATGAGCAGGTCGAAAGTATGCTGGTAAAGGTTTTAAGGAGATTCTCCGATGTTCAGGAAACGGCTGAAATGGGGGATAAGTGGATCGGCGGCAAAATGACCCTTGAGCCAGGCAGGAAAGACCTTTCTTCAAAGGAAATTCCCATCGATGCATTTTTTCACAAGATCGTAATGGTGCGCGACCGTTTGCGCGTAATGGAACAACGTATCAACAGCAGTAATTTGTCGGATGAGGAAAAAGTGAACCTTGAACAATATCTCACAAGGATTTATGGCAGCTTAACAACCTTCAATATTTTGTTTCAGTATAAATCAGATCACTTTACAGGGGAAAAAACCAAGTAGTTACTTTTGGGTTCTATATAACATTTGTTTAATGGTGGTGAACCTTTTTTGTTTTATAATTACCTGCCTAATGATGATGAAGTAGGTGAAGGTTGCACCAACATTGAAACCCAGGAAATTGTAAATAAAATCAACCGGGTTAAACCTTCTGCCAGGTATGATCAGTTGATGTACTTCATCAATAAAGGCATAGGCTGATCCGGCAACCAATAAAAATATTAAATGAGATGGTTTTATCCTAAGCCTGGCATCAATCTGCCAGAAGATGGCAAGAAAAGCAAGGATAAAGAAAACGATAAAATGAAAGATATAATCCAACCTGAAAGTCATCTCGTTAAAACCCATTGAAGGATTTGGTAAGGAAGGTATTGATGACACGGTGAATATGATCACCAACCAGATGAGGGTTAATGTCCGGAACCGGCGCCTGCTGAAATATTTTTCATGGATTTTCACAGGGCGCTGTTCTTCTGTTCTTTTGTTGCCAGGTATTTAGCCCTCCACGCCAGGATAAAAAATATACCGGGGAGAACAAAAGGCAGGCTGTAAATCAGAATATTTGAGGTACCTGCCAGAAGAGGCGAAAAGGCTACATACAAACCCAGGGCAATTCCCATCAATGTTAATAGTGATCCGCCGATAATCTCCATAAACCAGGCAATGATGTAGGATACCAATCCAAATGAGAAAAGCGTTAAAACGAATAGAAAATCGTAGGATTGACCATTGCCCCTGAAAACCTCAATTCCCACACCAAGGGAAAAGGAAATAAAAAAAACGAATCCGACAAATCCACTAAATCTGCCGGTCCATCGAAGGTTACGGTAATTTTGCGTCATGATTCTTTATTTAGGCGAAATCCTTTTCAGATATTTCTGTAAAAATAATTTCTAGCTTGTTAGTAAATTAACCGGCTTGTCAACCTTTTCATTTAAAAGGGCATGATTCAGTACATCCATCATATTATCCACGTACTTAAAGTTCAACCCCTTGATATACCTTTCGTTGATATCATCAATGTCTTTCTGGTTTTCCTCTGAAATAATGATTGAGTTAATTTTAGCTCGCTTTGCTGCAAGTATTTTTTCCTTAATCCCACCTACCGGTAACACCTTCCCCCTGAGTGTGATTTCACCGGTCATGGCAATTTTTGATCTCACCTTTCGCTGGGTAAAAAGCGAAGCAAGTGAAGT
>JABMQA010000919.1 GCA_013203545.1 Bacteroidota bacterium | reverse complement strand
CCAATAATAAGATCGCGTATTGTCATGTCGAACGAAGTGAGACATCTGTTCAAATTTTAATGGCCTTGGTAGGGAAAGTTATTTTGAAAATTTCAACAAACCAAATCTTTAATTTTTATTCAAAAAAAACAAAAATTTAAAAATCATAAAATCATAAAGAAATGAACACAAAAAAACACACACAACACATTAAATCAGTCATTCTCATAACCCTTGTCCTCTTGGCGGGCTACAACAGCCTTGCCCAAATCGGCATCAACGGGGTTGAATTACCGCCGGCCTGTACTAATTGTGACAGTACAACGGTATCGGGCTCCAAAACAGCATCAACACTTGGTATTGGCACAGTAGCAACGGATACGGCAGCATTTGCTTCAGGTTATCACACAACCGCCAGCGGCCCCGTTTCCACTGCCTTTGGTTACTACAGCGAGGCAACCGGCAGGTACGCCTTTGCCGCCGGCACCCTCGCCGAAGCCGATGGCAACTATTCCTTTGCTTTCGGGAAAAAGGTCAGGGCTTCAGCCTCAGGATCAATAGTAATAGGCAGCGGGCAGGACGTTGGGAATTACCTGGTCAATTAAACTTCCAATTCAATATGGTTGGGCATGGGCAGCTCCCTGCCAACCATGGTGATAAGGGCAGCACAGCCCGGGTACACCGGGAAAGTGGGCATCGGCACCAGCAACCCACAAACCGACCTTGATGTAAATGGCACAATCCGAACCGCCTATTTTACATTGAACCGAACCACATCAGAAGGTTATGTTTTAAAATCCAGTGCCACGGGCAGCGCCTCCTGGGCCGATCCCAAAACCCTCGGCATATGGCTGCTGAATTCAACAAACGCATACTACACAGGCAATGTGGGGATCGGAACCTCTACCCCCACATCAAGATTGCAGGTTAACGGAACCATTGCCTCAACCGGCTTTAATCTTACTGATGGTAGCCAGAATCCGAACTATGTCTTAAGAACCGATGCCTCGGGCAACGCCTCCTGGGCCGACCCTCAAACCCTGGGGATTTGGCTATTGAATTCAGGCAACACCATTTTATCATCTGGCAATGTGGGGATCGGAACCTCTGCCCCCACATCTAAATTGCAGGTTAATGGAACCATTGCCTCAACCGGCTTTAATCTTACTGATGGTAGTCAGAACACGAACTATATCTTAAAATCCGATGCTTCCGGCAACGCCTCATGGACAGATATCGAAGACCTGACACATTGGGAGGAAAACCTACAGGGAAGTCTGGTAACGAATAAAATCACTGGTGTAAATGTTCCAGGTGATTCTTCTATTTATGGTGCATTTCAAATTGGGAGTGAATTTTCTTTTTGGGGATCAGGGGTATCTGAAAACAAAATCATATCAAGTAATTATACATGGGACAACGGTGCAAAGCGTATCTTTAATGGACGGGCATCCAGTATCGTTTTTGGAGGTAATAGTGGAAACATTACTTTTAACACAGCTGGAGCCGGAACACGCAATAGTCAAATTGATTGGGAATATATGGTCTTTACATCCACTGGAAGGCTGGGTATTGGTGTGAACACGCCTCTGCACACCCTGGATGTACAGAACGAAACCGCAGTTTCTGCACATTTCCATTCAACAACAGCCAGCGAAAGCACCATCTGGGCAAGCAACACAGTCCACAGCTATGGCCTTGGTGTGGCTACGGACGGTACAGGATATATTTATGGCGATATCAATCAGAATGAACTGCTTACCTTTACAACCGATGGAAAAGTACTGGTGGGTGACGAATGCAATACACCCGGAAGCCATAAGCTATACGTTAACGGAACCATACTAACAACCGAAGTTAAAATCGCCACCGTAAGTGAATGGTCCGACTACGTATTCCTGCCTGGCTACCACCTCCCCAAACTCAGCGAAGTGGAAGAGTTCATCAACAGTAACGGCCACCTGCCCGGCGTTCCCTCCCAACAGGAGGTGAAGGAAAATGGTATCAACCTGGCCGAAACCGATGCCATGCTGCTCAAAAAGATCGAGGAGCTTACCCTCTACATCCTACAGCAGGATAAAAAGATCAGTCAATTAGTGGAGAAAATCGATGGCATGGAGGCACGCTAATAATGGCCATCCTATCCAAACCAAATCACTGATCTAAAACTAAAAAATTGTGACATCATGAAACAAAAATTTCTCCTCCTACTCGCATTGGCCTGTTCGTACATGGCCATGCCGCAAACGGCCTACTATGAGTTAAACTCCAACCTTACCGGCATCGGGCGCACCTTCATAGCCCGCGACTCCATATCATTAAAACAGGATTTTGAATATTCATCTTCTACCGGATTATCATTTCTGGGCACAATCGACGACGACCAAGTGTTGGAAGAGTCCTACCTGAGTGAACCCATCGACCCAGCCACGCGTGAGTTAAACACCGATTACGCCGTAGGCAGTATCAACGGCAGCTTTAATGTTACCCCAACCGGTGCGGCCTCCTACAACATCCCCATTGCAGTCCCTCCCGGTACTGCCGGTGTACAACCCAACCTCTCGGTGGGTTACAGCAGCCAGGGCGGCAACGGGCTGATGGGCATGGGATGGAACCTGGCAGGCCTCTCCATGATCACACGGACGGGCACCACCATTTACCACGACGGCTTCATAGACGGCGTGGATTTCGACGGCAACGACCGCTATGTGTGGGACGGGCAACGCCTGTTCAACCTGGGCTGTACAACCGGTACCGATACCCTCTACGGCACCGAAAGCGAAAGCTTTGCGCGGATTGTGTCTACCGGTACATCCGGCAACGGGCCTTTGTACTGGACCGTTTGGACCAAGGACGGCACCCGTTTTGAATATGGAACCACGGGAAACTCAAGACACCAGGAGCAAAACAGTGCCAGTGTGATACGCTGGATGCTCGATAAGGTAATAGACCGCCAGGGCAATTATATGCAGTATTATTACAATGAAGACCAGGCAAAAGGCACCTGGCGGATCGACAGCATAATGTACACGGGAAATGCCAGTGCCAGCCCCGCACTCACACCCTACAACAAAGTAAAGTTTTACTACAGCACCCGTTCCGACAGTGCCGTGGCCTACGTGGGTGGCTCCTGTATAAAAAACAACCTGCTGCTACGCAAAATCCGCACCTTTGCCGAAGGCGATTTTGCCCACGAATACCGCTTCCGTTATTATTACGACGATTTTACCTCCCACCTCAACGAGATCATCGAAGTGGGTTACAATGGAGAACGATTGAACTCTACGGTTGTGGGTTGGGGTGAGGAGAGTGCGTTTTTTGAAGATGAAATTTCTGAAATTGACTACACATTTTGCCTTGGAGAATTGAATTGCTATTATTTAAAACAAATAGTACCTGGTGATTATAACAGCGATGGAGTTGATGATGCCTTTTTGGTTTATAAAAGTAAAGAGAATCAAATTAACACTGTCTATATTTTAAAGTGGTATGATTTTACAAACGAAGTATTATACGATCTCGAGACAATTTCAAACAATGGATGTCTGGGCTTGAGCTTCTCAAAAGCAGATTTCAATGGCGATGGTTATGATGATCTTTTAAGATTATGGACCCAGGATAGCTCTCCGGACTGGACCGGAGTTGATCTCTATATGAATGATGCTACCGGAGATGCGAATCCATTTGATTGGAAACAAAATAATGGAGCTATTCAAAATGTATCGGTTGATGATTCACCACGTTTCTATGCAGTAGATCTGGATGGAAATGGCAAAAGTGAAGTGTTGAAATTTTATTATGATCGCCTTGATACTCAAAAATACATAGCTGAACTTTATAAAATTACCGGATTTTCAAGTCCTTTTAGCGCAATGTTGCTTGATACATTGCAATTTGACAACACCAATTTATTTTCACCTTATGAAATACTTGATTTTAATGGCAACGGAAAAGCAGAAGTGATCCATGTGAAAAATATATCACCTACAAAACAGTTTAAATCGTATGAATACAATACAACTTTGGGAGAATTCGAAACAATTTTTGATGGCGGATTCCCCACCGAGTCTCATAAACGCTATTTTGCTGACTTTAACGGGGATGGGAAGACAGACGTTTTGACCTATCATCCCGAACATAAATGGGAATTACACTATTCGGATGGTGTTGGATGGGTTGAGGTAGATTGCCCTGTTGGTAGTTGGTATGATCCCACCAATTCGTTTTACAACATATTCACAGCCGATGTTAATGGTGACGGTAAAGGGGATATCATTCAGATTTATCCTTTGGAATATAATGATGTTGTTAGGGTATGTTTTTGTAATGGCGACTCCTTTACAATTAATACTACACTAATCGATAAAAACTATATAGAATTAAACGACAATATTACATTTTATGGTGATTTTAATGGTGATGGGGGAAACGAATTCCTGTTTGATCCCTGGAATCTGTCAATTGAAAACCTTTTCATTAAACTTTCATTTCATCCCAATGACGAATCCAACCTGGTAACAAAAATTTCAAACGGGCTCAATCAACAAATTGAGATCGACTACCGGCGACTGACCTTTGATAATCCGTTTTATCTGCGCGGTACGGCACAGGCCTATCCGCTAGGGGAGTATTGTGGCCCATTGCCTGCCGTTAAAACTGTAAAATCAGATATGGGGGATTTGGCACAAAGCATGGAATCCACAAATTACAACTACAGTTCGCTCAAACTACATAAACAAGGCAAAGGTTTGCTTGGGATGACCCGATTTACCTCTATAAATATAAATTCCAACAAGGTTATTGCAAACATATCAGAATTCGATTTCAACAATACCTATTACTTCCCGATGCTTAGAGTGCAGGATGTACGCCTGGGGCAACAGTATACGCTGGTCAGCTCGGTTGACTACGCTTACGAAACCACGGCAGTAGGTGGTTCAGGTTCGTTAAGGTACCTTAACCTGCCCAATACGGTCATAAGCACCGGCCACCTTCAAAACAATACCGTAACCACCGAATACGATTACGACAGTTACGGCAATGTTTCCGAATCTATTGTGACTCATGAAAACGATGGCACGCCCGAAGGTGTGGTAACCACTGCCATTACCTACACCGGTGCAACAGGTAATCCTGCAAACTGCGATTACCTCCCCAATTACATTACTGTTACAAAAGAGCGTCCCGGAGAGAGCGATGTTTCCGTAATAGCGTATAATGATTACCTTAATGGCTTACTTATTGAAATAATACGATTTCGATTTACACCTATGGAGGTAGCAGAGTCCTTTACACATGATGATTTTGGAAATGTATTAAGCGCTACGGTATCTGCCTACGGACTGAATTCAAGAGAAAACTCACTAACCTATGATTCCAAAGGACGCTTTCCCATCACAAAGGAAAACGCCCTGGAATGGGAAGAAACATTCGAATACGACCACCGTACCGGCCAGCCCCTCAAACACACCGATGTGAACAACCTCGTTACCCGCTACAAATACGACGGCTTCGGCCGCACAAAGCTGGTTGAATACCCCGACGGCCTCAACATGCTGGAATCGCTGCATTGGGACGACGGCAACGGGCCGGACAATGCCTGCTACTATTCGCAGTCGCAGTCATCGGGCATGCCAGCCGTAAAAACCTGGTACGACCGGGTGGGCCGCGGGCTAAAAACACAATCCACCGCCTTCGACGGGCGACTCGTGAACTCCAAAACGGAATACGATGCCCTGGGCAGGCCTTATAGATCGTGGGAACCCTCTTACGATGGAATTAGCCCTGTTCTTTATACCGAATACCAGTACGACGACCTGGGCCGTAACCACCGGACCACCCTCCCCACGGGCGTTACACTTATTTCTGATTATTCCGGTCTTGCCAGTAACCAGATAAGTACCTACAGGGAACACAATTCCATACAGTGGGACACCGTTACTAAAACCATGAATGCTTACGGCGAGCCGCTAACGATTGCAGATATCGGGGGAACCATTTTCTATGATTACAACAGCCTGGGGCTGACTACGGGCATTACATCCAACGGTTCCACAATCACCATGGAATATGACGCCCACGGCAACCGAACCAGCAT
>JABMQA010000918.1 GCA_013203545.1 Bacteroidota bacterium | reverse complement strand
GGAATTTACTTGCATCAAATACAATTCCCCGCCCTGAAGGACGGGGCTAATCAAATCCAAATAACATTTTTGGACAGCTTCTAAGGAATGACAAGAACTCCGTTGGAGTTCGAATGATGTGGCATTAAATATAAAATCATCGTAAAAGAGACCCAAGGGTAATGAGACAGCCCCGAATATTCTTTCAAATCATGGATAGACACGCGGCACACTCAACAATCCAAATAAGCAATATTATATTAGAAAAAGAGCATCCCCCTTACTCCTCCTCATCCCCGGTCGTTCCCCTTACGGCCTGGTCATTGTTTATATTCCGCTTCGTTTTCTTTTTCCTGTCCTTACTTCTTTTAAACAGGTCCTTAAAATTTTCGAATTCCTTACGGTAAAATATACCAACACCCTGGGTATAGGGTGCATTGTCTTCGAGGAAACTGATGTCGTTGGTCCTGTTAAAAGCCCTTACCCTGAAGCGGCCATCCTCGGTAATTTTGTACTCCACATCGATATCGCCAACTACATTACTTGTATTCTGCTCCCTGGTGGTGCCTTTCACCCCGAAGTTTCCGTCAATCGAAAGCCGGTCGTCGAACAATTGTGTACGCAATGCCACCTCCAACTCATCCTGTGTAAGTTTGGTTCCGGGTTGATAGTTGATGCCTATATCAAAGTCCTGACTGATCCGCGACAGCCATCCACTCAACTGGTTCGACAGCAACTTAAACCCTGTAACCCCTATATCCGGGTTATTGGTGGTATAGCTAAAGCTTTTCAACACCAGCAACGACAAGATTTGCTGGCTCATGACCGACTGGTCTGTAGTGTCAAGAGAGGCATAAATAATTTGCTTTACGTCATCGGCAACATTCGGAAAATCAATGGCAAACTGAATATCGGGATTGAACAGTGCATTTTTAAGCGAGATATAGCAATTCACCTGGATTTTGGTATTGTAAACAGAGGATGAGTCTGTTTGCAATTGCAATCCGGTGAGGGTAGTGCGTACCGGGAAGACCCCGCGAATATCCACACTGGCATCGTATGGGCTGCCCGTCCAACTGATCTTGCTACCGTTGAGAATTCTAAAGTCCCTGCCTATCAGGTTTTCGATTGTAAAATAAAACTCCCCTTCCGAAATAATATAATCCCCGTTGATGGTAAAATCGCCCCGCGGATTGATGCCCAACCGGATATCGCCATTACCGCTGCCTTTGATATTTCCCATGCCGTAAGGTAAAAAAATCTGGATATCGGCATCAGGGGTTACATCCAGGTCGAGCTGCATGGTCAGCCCTTTCAGGTTCAGGTTATATGATTGTTCCGTTACAGCAACGGAATCGGCATTGTTAACAAAAATAATAAAATCGTTTTCACTTACCGTAATCGAAGAGCTGATGGGAATCATCAGGTTTGTCCCCTTTTCTGTGGTGGCCTTGATATTCATTTTAATATCATCAAAAGGCCCTTTTATATCAACCTCGCCCGAGACGATGGCATTCCCGTAAAACAGGTTATTGTCCCTGGAGGTGGTATTGAGCGACCTGAAGTTTTCCTGGCTAACCAGCACATCCAGCCTGAAATCCCTGAAATAATCATGGAAAATATTTCCACTGCATGATGCGGATCTGTTATCGGTATCGTAAAGTTTTATCTGGTTTACATTTATGAAATTCTCACCAAATTCGAACGATCCGCTTGCCGAGTATAAAACGTTCAGGTATTTAAGCAGGAATTGAGTTCGCATCAGGTTTAAATCGCCTTCAACAACAGGGTTTGAATAACTGCCGGTAACATGTAGTTTGCCACTGGCCAGGCTGGCCCGGTCGATGTGAATATACTCTTCAACAAACGGATTGAAGACATGTGTGTTGAGGTTATTCAACCTGATGTCAAAATCGAAGTTCTCAACTTTTTTTAATGGAAAATAATTACCGTTCAGCGATATCACTTCACTTTCCCCGATGTTGCCCCGTCTGATCACCCCCAACTTTACGGCCAGCATGCCCAGCGGATCGTTCCATTTGGTGGCCAGGTTCAGGTCTCCAAAATTCTGATCGTTAAACATTAAATCTGTCAAACTGATGTTCACGAGAAAATTCGGATTCGAATATAAATCCACAAAAACTGCAGTCCCATTTAAAATCCCTCCAACATCTATTTTACTGCCCGGGATGAAATTTTCCAGGTATGTGATATCCAATTCCCTGAATTCCATTTGCAAGCTATCATTTTTGTCCCTGGAGATACCCCCGTTAAGACTGAATAAGGAGCTATCGCTGAAAAATCGAAGGTCCCTGAACTTTACACCCATCGTGTCGAGCACGATGCTGTTGTTATTATTGATGTCCCAACCTACCTTATCAATAACAAGATCGAGGGTATCGATTTTCGATATCATCAACTGTTTATTGATAAGCTCGAAGGTGCCCCAAACCTTTCCGGTATTTGTCTGGCTGTTGTCCAGGTCGTTCCATAGCAAATGATAATTGAGTGTATCATTGAAGAAGGCCATGTTAAATTGCAGGCTGTCGATCCCAATGCCGGTCGAGTCATATTCGGAAGGCTCCTGAATCATCACATTATTGCTCTCCATTTTCACTGTAAAGCTTTCAACTGTAGAATTTGAGTGTAGCGACCAGCTGTTAAAATTCACACCGGAAATATCAATATACCCTGAACCGGCATCAATTTTCAGGTAATCATTTTTCGAATCATACAGGCCGCTTATACGGCTTTCAGGGGCAATTTTAATTTGAGGAAAGAACAACCTCGAAAAAATATCAGTATTTTTCAGATCGACTTGAAATGTAATGTTCTGATCAACATCTGCCAATCCGGTGCTTTTAATCTGTGATGAGATGATATCAGAGTAATTATGGACGTATTCTTTGACCGAAGCCATCAATTTACTGATGGTAAAATTCCCGGCAAAACCGGCATCTATCATATCCGAGAATAATTCCACTTTTTTATTGCCCGTACTATCGGTATTTGATTGGATTTTGATGTTCTCGACAAAATATACCTCGAAACCCTCCTGGTACACCGTACTATCCACCGAAATTCCCCCCTCCACATTATCAATATCCACACCGGCAAAGTCAATATCCAGATACGTTGAAAGCCGGCATACCGGATCACGTTTTATAATGTTCAGGTTATACAGGTTGGCATTGTTGATTTTTGCCGCAAAATCGAAGGTGGGGATTTGCTGTGTAAAATCGGCCAGGCCCGAAAACTCAAAGTCAAGATTTTCGTCCTTTGCCGAAACCTTCCCATTAAATATCTGGCTTTTCAGGTTGCCATCCACGAGGATATCCTTATAATCATATCCTTGAAAAAAGAAAGATCCAACAGCACCATCCAGCGTAACATCAAGGTTTTGGGCATTAACGCCTGCACCGTCAACATTAACGGTAAAACTTGTTTTGCCCAGTATGGATTCAAGCGCAAACAGTTCACCAATATCCAGATCTTTCCCTTTAAGTTTACCCGAATAACCAATGCTGTTTTCATAAGGAATGGCTTTAAGCATGATATCGGTGCTGAGCGACCCGATATTGGATCTGAAATCGGCATTGGAAACAAAATCGTTGTAAAATCCGGTGAACTTACCCCTCACCCGGATTTCGCCCATTTTGTGCAACAATGGCGGCACAATGATGTTTGCTGCCCCGGCGGGTAACCTGAACGATTCGATGTCGCCGGCGTCGGTAGTAAAACTTTTCACACTGGCGTGGATAAAAGATTCGGTAATATCAGGCAAACCATTCATCCTGACTGATCCCGAAAACCGCGTCTGGTCACCATAATGAAATGAAAAATCGGTACCTTTAAGATTGCAGACTTTTCCTGAAAAATCACCTGTCAACAGAATTCTGTCCGTCATGGTGAACATAAGCGGAGCAAAATATCCGATATCGCTAAACTCAAGTTCTGAATCCCTGAAGGTTGCATCGAAATGGACATCGGTTATAAAATTACTGAATGCACCCAGATCGTTGTATTTAAACTGAAGATCGAGATTAAGGTCGGATTGATTGGTGATGATTTTCAACTGGCTGACCTGCAACCCGACCGGGCTGAATTTCGCATTCCCTGAAAACTCCTTTAGTTCGAAACCACTCTTTTCGATAAAAACCAGGTTATGAATAAATCCTGAAATCGTATCCCGGTCGATAAACAGATCCGTTAATAACAAATCCATATCAAGAATCTCGATATCATTAAAGTCGATTCCCTCAATCGCAGCATGGTTATCTTCATTATCATAAATAAAATGGGCATTCCTGATTTGTAAATTTTTGCATGATATTTTCCAGGGATCGGATTTCCCAGCAATTACAGCTGTGTCCTCAGCTTGCTTGCTTATAAAGTGTTGCAAGAAAAAAGCTAAATTGGTGAAGTCGTCGGTCCTATGCTTTTTCAGCATAAACTTCAGTCCACGCAGGTCGAGCCTGTTAAGCCTCAATCTCTTACTCTCCCAGTTAATCCAGCCAACCTTGGTTTCGAAATGATGGATGGTAAGCATCTCCTCACCCTGCTGGTCGTTGATTGATAATTCGTTGATGAGTACCGATCCCCTGATCCCCAAATTGATTTCACCAACAGTTACTTCCATGCCTGTTTGCCCGGAAATAAATGCAGCAGCAAGCTTCGAAACCATGGTTTGTACCTCCGGGTTTCGAAGTAAAAGCATTAGTACCAACTGCACCGAAATGAGAAATACAAATGCCTGAAGCGATATTTTAAGTATTCTCCTAAAAATGACCTTTAATTTTACTATCCCGAATTTATGCTACCCGAAACTGCGGTGTAACCTTCCAAAACAGAAATATTATTAATAAAAACTACTATTTTGCAAAATTATGATTTGTTTTCGGTAAATTCGCAATTGCAAATTATTCAATTCACTATTAATACCATATCGAAATGAACCAACTAACAACCTTTAAAAAAGTTTACTTGTTTTTAATTGGCTGTTTGCTTTGCTTTTCTGCGAATTCATCCGCATTCGGGCAGATTACAATTACAAATAATGATATGCCATCTGCCGGGGATACCATCAGAAAAAGCACAAACTTTACTACCAACGGGGTAGATTATACCCTGACCGGAGAGAATTATAACTGGGATTTTTCAGGCCTGACCTCGCTGATACAAACTGTTGACACCTTTGCCAGTGTTGGGTCGGTACCATTTTTTTATCAGCTTGTTTTTATTCCAAACCTTGTGGCAAACCTTGCACAGAAATATTCGGATATCGACACCATTCCGGATATCGAAATTGTTGATCCGTACCGCTTTTTTAAAAATTCCTCCTCCTCTTTCAATGACGTGGGCATTGCGGTTACCATCAACAGCCTTCCGATACCGCTTAAATACGATTCCCCGGATATCGTATATGTTTTTCCGGTAGGTTACGGCAATTCGGATTCATGCAATTCAAGCCTGGACCTCTCGCTGGCGGGGATTGGGTATATAGGTATTGATCGCAAACGTGTGAATCATGTTGATGGTTGGGGAACACTTGAAACACCCAATGGAACTTTTGATGTGATCAGGCAAAAATCCGAAGTGTTCGAGGAGGATACCATTTATATCGATTCAATCGGGTTTGGTTTTGCAATTAACCGCGAATACATTGAGTACAAATGGATCGGCAATAACCATGGAATACCGCTGCTACAGGTTACTGAAGAAGGACTTGTCGTAACCGTTCAATACATCGACTCGATCAGAAACCCGGTTACAGCAGTTCCTGAAACATTGGCGACAGGGACAAGGATGCAGGTTGTCCCAAATCCCGTGAGCCATAACACCAGGTTAAAACTGGATCTTCAAAATTCAAGTCGTGTTGAATTGGATATTTTCAACCTTTCGGGTGTAAAGGTAGCTGATGTTTTTTCAGGTATTATGTCGGCGGGATATCATGAAATACCGGTTGACAATTTTACGCGTCACCTGCCAAAGGGGATTTATATTGTTCAGTTTAAGACAGAAAAACACCTGATAAATCAAAAGCTGATTATTCCTTGAGTTTCACAGTATATAAATCATCAGCCGGATCGGGTAAAACACACGCACTTGTCAGCGAATATCTTGCGCTTGTTATCGAAAACCCGGATCGTTTCAGGAATATCCTGGCCATTACCTTTACCAACAAGGCTGCCTATGAGATGAAGTCGAGGATCCTGAGTTATCTCGATCAACTGAGCAAGATCAACTTCATTGCAAAAACGCCGGTGTTGAGTCAATTGGTCACCGGTTTGAATGAAAACCTTGGCATTTCTGAAAATGAAATATCACGCCGGGCTGCCATCGCACTGAGCGCCATTCTGCACAATTACTCTTATTTTGCGGTAGGAACCATTGATAGTTTTGTACACCGGCTGGTTAAAGTCTTTGCACGTGAGTTGAAGTTACCATTAAATTTTGATGTGGAACTCGATAGCGACCGGTTGATCTCCAAAGCCATCGAACTCCTGGTGAATAAGGTAGGGCGTGATGAAAAACTTACCATGATACTCGTGAAATTCATCGAAAGTAACCTGGATGATGAAAAAAGCTGGCTTATCGAACGGGAACTAACAAATTTTGCAAAAATATTGCTCACCGAGGAAAGTTACCAGGCTGTTAAAAAATTGCAGCATTTATCAATTGATGACTTTAAAAAGATCAGCGATCAAATATCCGGGTATATCATTGGATTTGAAAAGAAGGTGGTTGATTTCTCAAACCAGGCCTTAAGCCTGATCCATAGGGCAGATATAAACCCTTCTTCTTTCTACCAGGGCAAAAGAGGCATCTACACCTATTTCAGTAACCTGGTACTGGGTAAATTCGATAAGTTATTGCCCACAAGATATACCACCGAAACTTTTGGTGAAGATAAGTGGTTTTCGAAAAGCTGTACGGAAAGTGACAGGCAGGCTATTCAGGAAACCGCCTCAGGATTAACAGCTATTTATGAGCAATTGCAAAAACATATCAAGGATAATTTGAGTACATACAGTTTGTATAAATTACTGCTTAAAAATTTGTATCCCATTGCTGTTTTAAACGAAATAGAAAAGGTTATTGATGAATTCAGGGAAAATGAAAATATAGTCCACATTTCTGAATTTAACAAACGCATTGGCCAGATCATCGAGCGGGAACCGGTTCCATTCATCTATGAACGCATCGGTGAAAAATTCAGGCATTTTCTCCTCGACGAATTCCAGGACACCTCAATACTGCAGTGGCATAACCTGATCCCCTTACTCCACAACTCACTAAGCGGAAACAACTTTAATATGATAGTGGGTGACGGAAAACAGGCTATCTACCGCTGGCGTAGTGGTGAAGTGGAACAGTTTGCCCGGTTGCCGGAAATTAAATTCCCTGACGGATACCAGGGTGGCGAAGAAGCAAGCCGGCTCATAAAATCATCCTACAAGGAAAAGACCCTTGACAAAAACTACCGGTCGAAAGCCGAAATCGTCGAATTCAACAACAGTTTCTTTAGTCTGAAAAAAAAATACCTCCCCGATGAACTAAAGAAAATTTACGAATCAGTAGCGCAGCAGTTTAACCCCGAAAATACAGGTGGATTGGTAAGTCTGAATTTTCTGGAAAAGGGAGACCTCGGCAAGGAAGCGTTTCTGGAACATGAACTTGAAGCCGTAAAAGATATCATCACCAACGAGTTGACAGGCTTCAACCTGAACGACATTGCCATTCTAACCCGCAGTAATGATGAGGGCAGCAACATTGCCCGTTACCTGCTCCAACACGGGATAAACGTGATTTCATCAGAATTTTTAATGCTGGGCTCCAATCCTGAAGTAGGATTCCTGATATCCTTTTTTGCGTTTTTACATGACCACAGCAACAAAATTGTGGTGGCGGAGATTTTATCTTATCTCGTCGAAAAACAAAAGATCGGCTATCATGATCTTAATGAAGCATTCAACAACTGCAGTGAGTTAAATCCGGATAGTCCAACCGCCATCGAACTGATCAAAATATGTTCAAACCATGGTTTTTCCGTTAGCGAAAAATTCATATCAGCACTTACCCTTTATGAACTCTCGGATGAGATAATCCGGATTTTCCACCTTGATGAGGATGGCAGAAACCCTTTCCTCCAGTTTTTTCTTGACAAAATATTGGAGTACACCTCAAAATATACGGATGGTATTTCGGGATTTCTTAAATACTGGAGCGAAAATCATCATAAATTTTCTGTGGTCGTACCCGAAGGCATCAATGCAGTTAAGGTATTAACCATTCATAAAGCTAAGGGCCTTCAGTTTCCCGTGGTGATATACCCCTTCGCAGCGCAGAGAAACCAACTTACAAAATCCGGCAAGTGGGTTGACCTGGATCTTCCGGAATTACCTCAGCTAAAAACTGCGCTCATCGGGTTGAACAAATCAATCGAAGACACTGAGTTTGCCGGCCTCAAAACCATGGAAGAGGGCAGATCTTTCCTCGACCTAATAAATATACTCTACGTCGTAATGACCAGGCCGGTCAACAGGCTTTATATTCTAACACGTAATAAGATGAAGGAAGATAAAGGGTGGCCTGAAATTAATCAATACCCTGATATACCTGATATGTTCTATGAATATTTGAAAGAAACCGATCAGTGGATTGATGGCAAAAATGACTATACTTTTGGGGAGAGAAATACTGAGGTAATTTCAAAAAAGATCATTTCCCATTCTTCTCCTACAGAAATACCT
>JABMQA010000083.1 GCA_013203545.1 Bacteroidota bacterium | reverse complement strand
GATTGATAGTCCATCGGATCATCACCATAATCCATTTCAACGACTTCAGCCCTCGGGTTGATCCGTAAAAGTTCACGTTCAACATTTTCTTTCCATTCCGATTTGTAGTCCCGGGTAAAGATTCTTCTCACCGAGGCATCAGTCTGGCCTTCGGCTTCTATGGTAAAACCACCTTCCAGGGTGCCATCCGATAACAATTCGGATTCGCCATTAATAATAAGGTAATGATTTTTTGGGTCAGAAAGGGGTGTAATCCCAAGGTCGGCCCCTTCTGGAATTCCCATCAGGTAATTCTGTTGCTGCTCGGCACTCGACCAGAGTTCCCTCAGAAAGGGCACCCATGTTGGATCAAGTAAATGGTATTTCCCATCAGCCAGCTTAACTACGGTTACACTGTGGTTGAACTGATCGGCGGGGATGTCCTCGATACGTGAACCGGCCATTGTCATAGCAGGGTAGGATTCGAATCCGGCAGCACGTAAAAATGCAATTAACAGGCTGGCTTTATCTTTACATACGCCGCAACGGTCGGTAAAATTCATATCGGCATTATGGAGTGTGAACCCCTCACCGGGACCCATCGAAATGCCCGAATACCTCATATTATCGGCAACCCAGTGGGTTAATATGGAAATGCTGTCGAGTTCATTTTTTGTTCCTTCAAGTAATTCGTTTACCTTAGCTTGCACCTCAGGCGTGGGATCAAAGCTTCCGTAATCTTCGTTCACACCATAAAACCAAAGGGATTTTGCCTCCCAATCGGGGCTGGTTGACAACAGTAACTTCGGGGCAATATCAGAAATTGAAACCATGTTGGGTTCACGTTCAATGCGAGCAATATCCTTTTTTGAAAAAGTATAAACATATTTCCCATCGACCAGCCTTAGCGACGATTGGCACTCGCCATGATAAAATTCATATTGCATGGGTTTATCAGCGGGTACCTTACTGATATATACTTTCTCCAACACTGGGTCCTCACTCCAGAAGGGAACGATATCATAAAAGTGCCCCCGCATTGGAGGGATGTATTTTTCTTCATCCTCCTGGGTAAGCAAAGCATAGGTAAATCCTTTTTTAAACAATTCAACCTCAATTGCATCACCAGGATTCAATTTTCCAATTTCAATCATTTGCTCCCTTGCTCCCCAATAAATTGCCCTGGCAGGCGCAGGATAATCAAGTACCTTGCTCACATCTATTTCCTCGGTTGATCCATCTTCCCTGTAAATCTTTACCTTTCGAATTTCAACAAATGCCGAAAGCGGATCATATCCATACTCGATATTCCTCTTTTGTAATGCACCATCTTTGGTAAGTATTTTAAAAAACTGATGTGTGTAAAAATAGCTCAGGCCTGTTTCCTGAACGTCCACTATCGTACTGTCGAAGAGAACCAGAACATCACTACCGGGATAGTCGCTGGCAGAGCCTGAACTTTCGATCAATTTTTCAACAGGTCCTGCAAAGCCAAAATTAATGGCAAGTAGCGCGACCAAAAAAACAAACATTTTTTTATCCATCGTATTGAATTTAGTGTTTTGCGGTAAAAATATGGAAAAGAATGAAATCACCTGAAAATTTTATTGCGGGAATGGCTTTCATAAAGGAAAAGATACTTTCATTAAAAAAAAATTTACTAAAGAATTCCCTCTTTTAATATGTCGTGAAGATGGATAACCCCTATGTATTCGCTGTTATCCATCACAAGCAGCTGGGTAATATTGTTTGAACGCATTACATCGAGCGCATGTGCAACAAGTGTATTGGGTGATATAACCTTTGGGTTTTTCGACATCACATCACCGGCCTGCAACGTATCAAGTGATTTTCCTGATTGAATCATTCTTCGCAGGTCGCCATCGGTAATCATTCCCACCAGCGTAGAACCATCGAGTACAGCAGTTGTTCCAAGGCGCTTGGATGAAATTTCCAGGATTGTTGATGGGATGTCCTGCTTCACCTGAACCTGAGGTTTTTCATTTTGAATGTACAGATCAGAAACCCTTAAAAATAGTTTCTTACCCAACGCCCCTCCGGGATGATACTTCGCGAAATCTTCTGTTGTGAAGCCTCTGTACTCCAGCAGGGAAACGGCCAGTGCATCACCCATAACCAACTGGGCCGTTGTACTTGATGTTGGCGCGAGATTGTTGGGGCAGGCTTCTTTTGTTATGGTTGTCCTGATGATGTAATTTGCTTGTTTTGCAAGGTATGAATCGGTATTCCCAACCATTCCTATTAAAATATTACCCGCAAACTTCATATATGGAATTAAAACCTTGATCTCTGCAGTGTTGCCGCTATTGGAAAGGCAGATGATAATATCCTCTTTTTGAATGATCCCAAGATCCCCATGTACGGCATCGGCAGCATGCATAAAAATTGCCGGTGTTCCAGTCGAGTTTAGGGTGGCAACAATTTTAACTGCAATAATTGCGCTTTTCCCTATTCCGGTTAAAATTACCCTGCCTTTTGAATGGTATATTAATTCTACACATTTAGCAAATTGCCCGTCAATAAAATTGGTGAGGTTCTGTATCGATTCAGCCTCAGTAACAATAGTTTCCTTTGCGATTTTCAGGACGTTTTCTAAAGATTTTTCCATGAACTACAATTTGAATCCGAAAAAATATTCAAAAGTTTTAAACTTTTTTATGCAAATTTAGATTTTTATCTAAAATTTAGGTATTTTTATAAAAGAATTGATAAAGGATACCGTGCCTTTTAACACTATGTTAAAAAATGTAAGGTACCTTTTCGGTTTCATTTGTAAAAAAAAATATTTAAATTTGTAATAGTTAGTTAATTTTCTAACAGTTATCAAAATCAGTTCATAAAATATTTTTTATAATCATTCGTTTGCGACCTGCATAAAAATAACAATGGCAGGAAAAAACTCGGAAGTAACTTTTTGGATTTATGTTTAAACAGGAAATGACTGCAACAAAGACGGAAGATTATCCACTACATGAAGTACTAAAGCGATTTTTTGGATTCAACAGTTTTAAGGGTAATCAGGAGGCAATAATCAACAACCTACTCAGCGGGAACAATACTTTTGTAATTATGCCTACCGGTGGTGGGAAATCGATGTGCTACCAGCTCCCGGCGTTAATCAAAGATGGTACTGCCATAATTATTTCCCCTTTGATTGCATTGATGAAAAATCAGGTGGATACACTTCGCAATTTTGGTGCTGAGATAGGGATAGCACATTTTTTAAACTCATCGTTATCGCGTGCTGAGATTACGGATGTTAAGCAGGATCTGAGCGATGAGGTAACAAAATTATTATACGTAGCACCCGAATCCCTCACAAAAGAGGAAAATGTTGAATTCCTAAAAGGTATAAATATTTCCTTTTATGCGATTGATGAGGCTCACTGCATTTCGGAGTGGGGTCACGATTTCAGGCCGGAATACAGACGCCTTCGGCCTATTATTGAATCGATAGGTCAGGATGTGCCGGTAATAGCTTTAACTGCAACAGCAACCCCCAAAGTTCAGCACGACATTCAGAAAAACCTCAACATTCTTGATGCTACAGTTTATACCTCATCATTTGACAGGCCCAACCTGTATTATGAGGTACGGCCGAAAACGAAGGATGTTATTAAAGATGTTATTAGATTCATCAAAAACAATCTCGGGAAATCGGGCATAGTTTATTGTTTGAGCAGGAAAAAGGTTGAAGAGTTGGCAGAAACGCTGCAGGTTAATGGCATAAAGGCACTGCCTTACCATGCAGGCCTTGATTCAGTAACCCGAAGGACCAACCAGGATCGTTTCCTAATGGAAGATGTTGATGTGATTGTTGCCACCATAGCGTTTGGAATGGGCATTGATAAACCGGATGTTCGGTTTGTAATTCACCACGACATGCCCAAAAGCCTCGAAGGGTATTACCAGGAAACAGGCCGCGCCGGAAGGGATGATGGTGAAGGGAATTGTATTACATTTTACAGCTACGATGATATTCAGAAACTTGAAAAATTTATGAAAGGCAAACCGGTTGCCGAACAGGAAATTGCCCAGCAATTGCTTTTGGAAACCGTTTCCTATGCCGAATCATCAGTATGTAGGCACCGTCAACTTCTTCATTACTTTGGCGAAGAATCCAAGGCTGAAAACTGTGGCGCATGTGATAATTGCCTGCATCCAAAAGAGAAATTTGAAGGAAAAAAATATGTGGAAATAGTGCTTGATGCAGTCATCGAAGTTAAGGAGTTGTTTAAAGCAAAACACATCGTTAATATCCTGATCGGTAAAAATACTGCCACACTAAAATCCTACAAGCACCATCAAATCGAATCGTTTGGCAAGGGAGAGGAGCATGATGAGAAATTCTGGAATGCCGTTATCCGGCAGGCACTTATATCCAATTTACTAACCAAGGATATTGATAATTACGGCTTACTAAAGATTACCAAACTTGGGTATAAATTTCTCGATCATCCCTATTCAGTAATGCTTGCCAAGGACCATGATTATGACAATCCGGGTGATGATGATGAGATTATCGACGGATCTCACAAAACAGTTTCCGCTGATCAAACGTTATTTGCAATGCTCAAGGATCTCAGGAAGGAAATTTCACGTAAGGAAAATTTACCGCCTTTTGTGATTTTCCAGGATCCATCCCTTGAAGATATGGCCATTCAATACCCGATAAAAATGGATGAACTCACCCAAATTACGGGTGTTGGCGTTGGGAAGTCCCAAAAATATGGTGAACCATTTTTGGAATTGATTACAAATTATGTGGAGGAAAATGAAATCATCAGGCCAAATGATATGGTCGTCAAGTCGGTGGTTAATAAATCGGGTTTGAAGGTGTATGTGATAAAAAGCATCGACAGGAAATTGTCGCTTGAAGATATTGCCTTAACCAAAAGCCTTACTGTTCCTGAACTGCTAACTGAAATTGAAAGCATTGTTGCTTCTGGCACCAAGCTTGACATTAATTATTACACCAATGAGTATGTTGATCTTTACCACCAGGAAGAAATTATCGAATATTTCCGTGAAGCCGAATCGGATTCAATTGAGGATGCCCTGGATGAATTGGGTGAGGAGGAATTTAATGAACAGGAGATCAGGTTAATGAGGATTAAATTCCTTTCGGAGGTTGGCAATTAATTAATTTTATAAGATTATTACAGGTGCTGAATACAAAATATCTTATTTTAAATCGGCACCTTTTTTATGGTACATAAAAAAAATAATTCAGCCAAATATTAAATTTCAATTGATTAAAGCAAACCTATTCCGTAAGCTATTGTCTGTGCAAAGTTTCTGCCTGGTCTTCATGCTCCCGGTATTATTTTCCGGTTGCAATCCAAAACAGGAACTTACATATGAAAGTGTTCCGGTTCCAATCATTCAACCCGATTCGATGGTACAAATTCTTACTGACATTCTCCTCATCGAATCTTCCCTGCGAGAAATGAAACGGGAAGGTAGGGATAACCAATTTACATCAAAAATGGTTTATACAGAGGTTTTTGAAAAGTATAACCTTACGAAAGAAAGGTATGAAAATAGTGTAGCCTATTATGAGAAAAACCTTGACACGTATCAGCGTATTTATGAAGCAGTAATTACCCGTTTAAGCCAGGTGCAGACCGAGATCAATAATTTGTCAGAATGATATTGCGTAAAACGCATTGCCGATTTATCTTTTCTGTCCCTATCAAATGCCTAAGAAGCTGCCTAAAGATTGATATTTAATTTGATTAGCCCCGTCCTTCAGGGCGGGGAATTGTATTTAATGTAAGTGAATTCAGCAAAATCCAGAAAAATTTGAAATTTAAAACTAAATTTTTCTGGATTTTGCTTCCCACAATAGAACAATTTCATTTTCCCCG
>JABMQA010000917.1 GCA_013203545.1 Bacteroidota bacterium | reverse complement strand
GTGTTTTTTTTCAGATTATTGAGTTAATTAATTGCAGTCTTCAGTCCACTCCCGATAGCTATCGGGATCAATTCACGGTTGTATTTAAATCCCATCCGGATTCAATTCCCTCCATATCATGTCTTTAAGCTTTTGCAAACCGATTTGAGCAACCGATGAAATAAAAACATGTGGTACAGCGGGCAGGTCATTTTCGATCTCGCGTATCAGTTCCTGATCCAGTAAATCGGATTTGGAGATGGCCAGAATTTTTGATTTGTCGATTAGCTCCGGGTTGTATTGTTTGAGTTCGTTGAGCAAGATTCTGTATTCATTCCTGATGTCGTTGCTGTCGGCAGGAACCAGGAAAAGTAAAATGGAATTCCGTTCGATATGCCTTAAGAACCGGAGGCCAAGTCCTTTACCTTCATGAGCGCCTTCAATTATCCCCGGGATATCGGCCATAATAAAGGATTTATAATCGCGATACCCGACTATACCAAGATTGGGTTTCAATGTGGTGAATGGATAATCGGCGATTTCGGGTTTGGCAGCAGATACAACCGACAACAAAGTGGATTTCCCTGCATTCGGGAAGCCAACCAGCCCGACATCTGCAAGGAGTTTCAATTCAAGTATTTTCCAAACTTCCTGTCCGTCTTCACCAGGCTGGGCATATTTTGGGGCCTGGTTGGTTGAAGACTTAAAATGATCGTTTCCCAAACCACCCCTACCGCCGGCGACCAATATTTTTTCCTGACCATCAAGTGTTATTTCAAACTCCATTTCGCCGCTGTCAACATCCCTGGCAACGGTACCCAATGGCACCTCCAGTATTACATCTTTGCCATAGGCGCCGGTGGAGAGTTGGCGGCTGCCATCCCCTCCGCGTTCAGCTTTTACATGTTTGGTATATTTCAGGTGCAACAGGGTCCACAACTGTTTGTTTCCCCTGACAATGATGTGTCCACCGCGGCCACCATCTCCACCGTCGGGGCCACCTTTCGGATTGCTTCGTGAACGGTGAAAATGCGTAGAACCCGCACCACCACGTCCTGACCGGCAGAACATCTTAACATAATCAACGAAGTTTGAGTTTCCCATGCAACTTACTCTACAATTTTATAAATTTCAGGATAATTCCTTCCATGACCATCATAATCCAAACCATAACCAACGATGAAATCATTTGGAATATCCATACCAACATAATCAATTTTAAAGTCTTTTTCGAAGGCCTGTGGTTTGAAAAGAAGTGTAGCCAGTTTCACCTCTTTTGCTTCAAGTTTTTTGAGCTTGAACATCGTCACAGCCATGGTAATACCGGTGTCGATGATGTCTTCGAGTATAACCACGGTTCTGCCGGTTAATACTTCATCCAGACCTATTAATTCCCTGACCATTGACGTTGTTTTTGTGCCAACATACGATGACAATTTAACAAACGAAATATCGCAGGGAAATTCGATTCGTTTAAACAGATCGGCAGCAAACATAAATGCCCCATTGAGGACGACCAGGAACAATGGATTTTTACCACGCAGATCGGCATTGATTTGTAATGCCATCTCATCAATGGTATTTTGAATCTTTTGCGATGAAATAAATGGTTCAAATACCTTATCGTGTATGGTGATTTGCCTGGTGTTGGAATCCATAATTAAAAAATTTGAACAAAGATAGGCCTAAAAAGTACAAGGGGGTTTTAAATAAGTATTAAATTTGCCTGAAACATATAAAGTAAATTCATTAGCATATGAAACCGAAGGTTAGTGTTATAATGGGCAGCACTTCTGATTTACCTGTGATGGAGGGCGCTGCAAAAGTATTGAATGATTTAAAAGTACCTTTTGAATTAAATGCATTGTCAGCACACCGGACTCCCGAAAAAGTTGAAGAGTTTGCTAAAACAGCTACTGAGAGAGGGATACAGGTGATTATTGCAGGTGCCGGTATGGCAGCACATCTTCCGGGTGTGATTGCCGCCTTTACTTCTTTGCCGGTGATAGGAGTACCCATAAAAGCCACACTTGATGGAATGGATTCACTTCTGGCCATCGTTCAAATGCCTCCCGGAATTCCGGTTGCAACCGTAGCTATCAACGGCGCTCAAAATGCCGGAATACTTGCGGCTCAAATCCTTGCCACGGCTGATAAGGAGCTTCAAAAGCGTGTTGTTGAATTTAAAGAAAACCTGAAGGGTAAAATTATTAAAGCCAATGAAGATCTCGCTTCGGTAAACTATGCCTACAAAATTTAATGGTTCTTGCCAATTATCGAATTAAAACCAAGCTATATGATTATCAAAGATGAAACAGCCTTCACGATGGCTGAATTTTTATTAAAGATCAAAGCGATTAAGATCAACCTGCAATCACCTTACACCTGGGCTTCAGGATGGAAGTCGCCGATTTATTGTGATAACCGTATTACGTTGTCCCACCCGGCCATCAGAACCTTTATCAGGCAGCAGTTTGTTGAAATAATATCAGAAAATTTTGGGGACATCAATCTGGTAGCCGGGGTGGCCACCGGGGGAATTGCCCATGGCGCATTGGTTGCCCAGGATTTGGGTTTACCCTTTGCCTACGTCAGAAGTTCGAAAAAAGGGCACGGCCTTACCAATATGATCGAAGGAACCATCGAACAGGGCCAGTCGGTTGTTGTAATTGAGGATTTGATCTCTACCGGAGGAAGTAGCATTGCTGCTGTTAATGCCATCAAGGATGCAGGTGCCACAGTAAAAGGCCTGTTGGCCATATTCACATACGGTTTTGAAATTGCGGAGGAAAAATTCATAGAAGCGGCATGTCAGGCCTTTGCATTATCTGATTATGAACATTTGCTTCAACAGGCCATAGCAGATAATTATATTAGGGAGGAGGATATGTTTACCCTGAAAAAATGGCGAATTAATCCTTCGGAGTGGGGACAATAAAATTATAATATTATGACCAGTTTTATTAGCAATCCGGTAGTTTTTAAATCAGATACAGGAAAATATCTTGCTTTTCTTAAAAACTTGAATAATTTTGAAGAAATTATGCCTGATCAGGTTGAGAACTGGATTTCGGATGAATATCAATGCTCATTTTTTATAAGAAACCTTGGTGATCTGGGGATGAAAAAGGGTGATTTTAGCATACCCGATCAAATTTTGTTTCTTTCAACAGAAAAATCGAAAATCGGTTTTCGACTTATTTTTCATTTAAACACTTCGGGTGATTTACCTACGGGAAAGTTCGAAATATTGGTGGAGGTAAATTCGATGGTCGAGTTGATGTTAAAGCGGCCTTTGACAAATTTTGTGAATATACTGATTGCAAATTTGCATAAAGTGGCTGATTGCTAAGTATAGATTTTGATTGGGAATGATTTTTTGGGATGTGATACCCGCTGATCAAATTAAAATATCAATGTGAGCAGAAAATATAAATGTGACTAAAAATTAATTTGAGCACTGTGAAACTTTTATCATTCCTGTTGTTTCCGTTTGCACTCATCTATGGGATTATTACCTTGATCCGTAATAAGTTCTTTGACTGGGGTATTCTTAAATCAACAGCATTTGATTTTCCCATTATTTCGGTTGGTAACCTAACAGTAGGGGGCACAGGAAAAACGCCTCAAATTGAATATTTGGTTCGGTTACTGAAGAAAGAGTTTATGGTGGCTACACTAAGCAGGGGTTACGGGCGTAAAACATCCGGATTTGTATTGGCCACTGATAAATC
>JABMQA010000082.1 GCA_013203545.1 Bacteroidota bacterium | reverse complement strand
CCCACCCGTGTCTCTACAGGTTGGATAAAATACGCAAAGGCAATTTGCGGATCAGGCAAGGTTTTCACCTGTGGAGCCACTTCCAGGGCAGCCATATATTCATTGAATTTCGCCTTCAGTCCGGGATTATTTTCTGTAGCCTTCGTTAAATAGTTATCCAATTCCTGCTGGGCTGAAATCATGGAAGATATCAGCAAGAATAACATTGTAAGGACTATTCTGTATCTCTTCATGATTTTAAAGTGTTTGGTTTTTCAATTCTGCTTTAATCTTCTTTTCCTGCCACATGCTATAGAGCACTGGTACTACAAACATGGTCAATACCTCGATGAACATTCCCCCAAAGAGTGGAATGGCCATTGGAACCATAATATCGGAACCCTTTCCTGTGGATGTAAGCACAGGAAGCAGTGCAATGATGGTTGTGGCTGTGGTCATAACTGCCGGGCGTACCCGTTTGGAACCGGCCTCCAGGACTATTGCCCTGAGCTGCTCCACAGATTTGGGTTTGTGTTTATCCATCAACTGTTTGATATAAGTACTGATCAACACCCCATCATCGGTGGCCACGCCAAATAATGCAATGAATCCCACCCATACGGCCACACTCAGGTTGATGGTATGTACCTGGAACAAATCCCTCAGTTGAATACCAGCCATACTGCCGTTCATAAACCAGGGTTGACCATAGAGCCACAGCATGATAAAACCTCCTGAAATGGCAACGATTATCCCTGAAAAAATCAGAGTGGTGGATGCCACTGATCTGAATTGAAAATAGAGAATCAGGAAAATGATGATGAGTGATATGGGAATCACAATCAAAAGGCGCTTCGTGGCACGTATTTGATTTTCATAGTTCCCGGTAAAAACATAACTTACACCTGCCGGAAGTTTAAAATCACCCGACTCCAACAAACCATTCAGATAATCCTGTGCATTTTCAACTACATCCACCTCGGCAAACCCATCCTTTTTATCAAAAATAACATAGCCCACCAGAAATGTATTTTCGCTCTTGATCATCTGTGGACCACGCACATAATTTAAGGTTACCAGATCTCCAAGCGGTACCTGATTTCCATCTGATGTGGGAATAAGTATCTTCTTCAAATCCTCCGGATTATCCCGGAACTCACGTGCATATCTCAACCGGACAGGAAAGCGTTCACGGCCCTCAACTGTTGTAGTTAGTTTCATGCCACCTATAGCACTGCTGATGACGGATTGCAGGTTTTTCACTGAAATCCCGTAGCGGGCAATGGCATCCCTGTCGATCTCCATCTCCAGGTATGGTTTCCCAACCACACGGTCGGCAAATACGGACATTCCCTGTACACCTTCCACATGTTTCAGGTGGGATTCAAGTTCAAAACCCACCTTTTCAATACTTTCCAGATCCGGCCCGAAAACTTTTATACCCATTGGGGCCCGCATGCCTGTCTGAAGCATTACGAGGCGGGTTTGTATTGGTTGCAGTTTGGGGGCCGAAGTTAAACCGGGAATGGTGGCCTTTTTAATGATTTCGTCCCAGATATCATTTGGCGATCTGATCTCTTCCCGCCATTGACGAAAATATTCTCCATTCCTGTCTTCAATAAGACTTTCTTTGTTGATAATCATAAACCCATCTTCATCAGGATTGTATGTAATTCCATCTGTCAGTACAAAAGCACCTTCATCATCAACCTTAAATCGCATACGATGTCCCGACTCATTGAGCATATACTCCGACTTATAATTAATTAAATTCTCGTACATGGAGGTAGGCGCCGGATCGAGCGCTGAATTTACACGCCCCCACTTTCCAACTACATTCTCAACCTCCGGAATGGAATTTACACGTTTGTCGAGTATCCTGATGACTTCAAGGTTTTCTTCAATTCCGGAATGCGGCATAGTGGTAGGCATCAGCAGGAAGGAGCCTTCATCGAGTGATGGCATAAATTCCTTCCCCAAACCCGGTAAGGATTCATTCAGACTCTTATAAACCCCGGTTCTCTTCACAATTTCAGGCATGAAGCCGAAAATTTTATCAAATCCCTGCCACACCGAAATCCCAAAAAACACAATGAGTATGGGTGCCGACAGGAATATCCATTTGTTGCGTAGAGCCCAGTTTAAGATTTTCGCGTAGAAAACCACAACCAGGGAAAGCAAACCCAACACTGTTGCCACAACGGCAATAACAAATAAGAAATTGGCGAATAGTGAATTTTGAGCACCCAGAGGCATCCAGGCCCGCGTGAGGAAAAAGATAATTACAACAACCCCAATTGCAACATTAATAATATTGGGCCATGACTTTTTGGATTCAGGCCACCTGTTAGTAAAGTAACCATTCAGGCCAAAAGCCGTAAGTGCGAGTGCAATATAATATCCGCTTGACAAGGACAATGCCAGCCCGGCAATGATCAGGATAAGGTTCCAAACCTTCTTATATTTGTTTTTGTCGAATCGCATTGAAAACACGAGATGTGCCAGGGTTGGAATAATAATTAACCCGATCAACAGGGCGGCAAGCATTGTAAAACTCTTGGTATAAGCAAGCGGTTTAAACAATTTACCCTCTGCCGCTTCCATGGCAAAAACAGGCAAAAAACTTACAATAGTTGTCGCTAAGGCTGTTACCACTGCTCCGGCCACCTCGGAGGTCCCGGTATAAATAACCTGTAATAGTTTTTTACCACGGGCACCATAATTACCGGGCATGTTGATATGCCTGATTATGTTTTCGGTGAACACCACCCCCACAT
>JABMQA010000916.1 GCA_013203545.1 Bacteroidota bacterium | reverse complement strand
CTATTGCCCATTACACAGCCTTGTCATTTCGACTGGAAAAATTTGAGCGAAGCGAGAATTTTGGAAGGAGAAATCTATCCTTGTCATTACACTTTGAGGCCCCTTTTTCATATCCCCATTCCTTGACCCAGCCCATGTCTTTTACCCGAAGGGAGACCTATGCACGACCGAAGGCACAAGCGAAGTGCAGTGCTTGAGGGAGAAATCTATTCCTTTGTTATATCACCATGCGCGCCAATTTATTTTTGATCTTTTTACTTGCGCCACAGGCCTCCCTATAGGAAAATGACCGTTGGATGAATTAATGAAACAACCGCTTGTACAAATGTTAGGCGTTATTTTTATTTAGTCAAATAATTTATCTGAATTCAACCGAAGCGATTTCATCCCAGGATATGTAGTTGTAGTCTTCTTTATTTTCGAAAACGATGCAGCCATAGTTTTTTTCGGAGACATCCTGCGCGGTGCCCAATTTTAGTTCCTGGCCGTCACGCATAATTACCTGTGAATATCTGCTTGATTTCGGGACAATGTTTTTGATATATCTGAATGGGATCAGGTATTCCATATTGTTGTACTCGCCATGAAGCAATTCAAAATCATAAGCTTCATCCAGGTCGTAGGCTATCATGCCGGAATATGAATCCCCACGTGAGTTTGTAATGGTTCCGGCAAGATTTACTGCTGGCTTAAACTCCTCGTATGGTGGAGGTGCAACATCAGAGCTGTGATCAAACACAACAGCTTCAAATTCGCCCCATTCCACCTGTACCCTGCCGAATCCGGGCATGTTGATGATGATGCCCCTGTTGTCGTCGTCCACATCATTACTGCCCCTGAGTGAAAGTTCACGGCCTGAGTTGAGTACGATATCGGAACCGTGGAAAGTTTTGATAATTGATTTAATATCACCAAATTCGATGGAGAAATCCCCATCGCGATTCTCACCGTCCAGTTTGTCGGTGGAGAGCCGTTCGTCGGTATCCCACTGGATAAAACCTTCAAATTCGCCATTTTCGGATCTGACTGTACCATATAGCGGCTGCCCGAAAGTTTTTGCATTTGTGTTTGGGGGCTCCATAAATACAACCCTTTCCACACGGTCCCAATCGAGTTTTACAAGACCCAGTTCTTCATCAAGCACGCGGATTCTTGCACCCACATCATTGGAACCATCTTTAAGATCGAAGGTAAGATCATTCTTAAGGGTGAGTTCTACCCTGTCGGATCTGTAAATGTTGATTTCCTGAATCTGACCAAACTGACACACAAATACATGGTTAAAATTGTCGTGATTGGGGATGTTTACAACAATGTTGAACAGGCTCCAGTTCTCTGAATCGTTTCGGTCTTCAAGGTCACGTTTTTCATGGCTGGACAGGTACCTGATGTATTCGTTGTCCTCCTTGGTGGCGTTAAACAAATCGAACCAAAAAGCCTCCTCTGTTCCCCAGCGGATATATCCCTGGTAAGTTTCGTTGTCTTCAGTGAAAACTTTTCCGTATATCATGCCTTGTTCTGTTTGGGCATAGCTGGCGGCAATGGTAAAAATGGAAATGAGGCAAATAAAGGTCAAAGCAATTTTCTTCATAGTTTATTGATGTTTTTTGTTTACTTCTTCATTGGACGTTGCTGGGTGGTTAAAGTTACAGGTTGGGGGAATTTTTATTTGATATTCCTGTTCTTGAATTTTGTCCGAAGGACTTCTGCCGGAGAATTTCCAGCACTGCCAGAGGCATCCCAATCAGGAATGTAAGAGGTGTGATACGCCTGGTGGCGGAATGCAAAAAGACTTTCTCTGCAATGTGACTTTTTGTTGCTATCATCGAATTAAATGGATTAAACGAATAAAGCAGGATGATAAAAACATTCGTTTAATTCGCGGAATTCGATGATTATTTTCTTGATTCTGCCCTTCGCTACGCCTTTGCTCACGCCAATGTCCGGCATGTGTTGCAAAATTATCCTGCGACCGGAGACCCTTTAAATATACGATAGCTTGCCATAGGCATCCCTCAGGACAAACTCCAGCCTTTCCCGATAGTTATCGGGATCGCTCAGGCTTCCAAACTCCAAACCCCGCCGAAGGCATGCCTATGGCACAAACTCCAAACTCCAAACTTTCCTTACTCATACTTAATCGCGTCCACCGGATTCATCCGGGCTGCTTTCCAGGATTGCCAGATAACCGTGCCTACAGCCACCAACTGCGATAGCACCAGTGTGAGGCCGAAAATCCACCACGAAAGGGATGCCTTATAGGCATAGTTGTCGAGCCAGCGGTGCATGATGTACCACGCCACCGGCCAGCCAATCAGGTTTCCGATAAGCACCAGCCGGCTGAAATCCCTGCCCAGCCACCAGATGACGTTTCCTGTTCCGGCTCCGAAAGTCTTTCTTATGCCTATCTCTTTTCTGCGTTGCTCTGTAAGGAAGGAAGCCAGCCCAAACAACCCCAGGCAGGCCAGGAAAATGGCGAAGATGGCAAAATACATAAAGAGCTTTCCAAAACGCTGGTCTTTACCGTAGGATTGTGTGATGACTGTATCGAGGAAACTGTAAACATAAGGCTCATCCGGGAAAAGGTTGTTCCATATCTTTTCGATATCACCGATGGCATCCGCATGATAACCTGGTCTTATCCTAACCGACAGATAATTAAAACCACCGTATGGTTGCATTGTGATAATCAAAGGTTCGATCGAATAATTCAATGGCGCATAATGAAAGTCGTTCACCACACCAATCACCGGGTGATCGCCGTCTCTGTTAATGGTTTTCCCAACCGGATCATCCCATCCCAACTTATCAGCGAGCGCCTGGTTTATAAGGAAGCTGTTGTGGTCGGGTACGGATTCAGCTGAAAAGTTCCTTCCTGCTGAAAATCTTATTCCCAGCGTTTCAAGGAATTCCACGTCCGCATCCAGCACATGGATCATAATTGGATTTTCCAGCCCTTCGGGTATATATCCGTTTTGTGTAAATCCCCATACGGGTATATCTGATGAGGCTCCGGCAGCTTCAACATATGGAAGTCGTTTGATTTCATGTTTCAGTGTCTGATAGCTCTCTTTTGAAGTTTTTCCATTCAGGTCAAGCATGATAATATTGCTCTTATCATAACCAAGTGGTTTACTGTTTATAAAATTCAGTTGCCTGAAAACGGTAATGGTTGCGATGATCAGAACCGTGGCGATAAAGAATTGCAGAACAACCAGAATATTTCTGAATACTTTGCCCCTGGAAATAGAGACCATGTTTCCCTTTATCGCCTTCAGAGGCGCAAACGACACCATGAAGAATGCAGGATAAGCACCGGCCAGGAAGCCCGTGGCAATAGCGATGATAATAATTACAAGAACCAGATTAAAACCGGAATGGTGGTACAGGTTTAATGGTGTATCGATCAAATAGCTGAACTCCGGGATAATGATCTCGACCAGGATCAGGGCGATCATCAAAGAAATGGTACTGATAAGCATCGACTCACCCAGGAATTGCCGGATAAGCATATTTCGGTTGGCACCCAAAACCTTGCGCATGCCAACCTCCAAAGTCCGGTTTGAATAACGGGCAGTGGATAGGTTCATAAAATTAATGCAGGCTATTAACAGGATAAACAACGCCACGGCACTGAAAACGAGAAGATTTTGAGGGTTTCCCGAGGTTTGAAAAGAGCCCTGTGCAGTGGAGTGCAGGTAAACTTTTTCGAGGGGGTCGAAAAGCAACTTCAATTCAATACCATGTGTTTTGTATTTATAGTTGATGTTCTTTTCCATGAATGCAGGCAGTTTTTTATTTAACTGCTCCCAATCCACATTTTCAGGAACCGTTATGTAGGTGTAATAACTCCAGCCGCCATCCCATCCCAGGTAGTAATTTTCCATTTCATACAACGAGGCAAACGACAACAGTGCATTAAACCGGATGTGTGAGTTTTGCGGAGGATCTTCCACGATCCCGGTAACCAGGTAATCATTTTTACCGTTATAGCGAATTGTTTTTCCCATGGGATCGGCATCTCCAAAGAGTTTTTCAGCAGTGGACTTTGTGAGAACGGCCGTAAAAGGTTCCCTGAGTGCTAATGCCGGATTGCCGATAATAAACGGGAAAGTAAAAATTTGAAAAAATGAAGAATCGGCCCAGGAAACATTATTTACCATCTTGCTTTGACCGCCCGTTACAAAGAAACCTTCTCCG
>JABMQA010000915.1 GCA_013203545.1 Bacteroidota bacterium | reverse complement strand
GATTGGTTATGATTATTTCCAGTTGAAAATGTAACCATCCCCATCTGTGCCAATCTGTGTAATCTGTGGCCATTATTTTTTAGACGCAGGTTTACACGGATTGGTTATGATTATTTCCAGTTGAAAATGTAACCATCCCCATCTGTGCCAATCAGTGTAATCTGTGGCAATCCTCAAATCTGCGAGTCTGTGACAATCTTCTCAGTTCAAACAAACAAAAACCACGTAAAATTAATCCTGATTTTCCTCATTGAAAATTTAATTACTTTTGAACGGCATTTGAAATAAATTCAACCAAATCCCCCCCGGATTATGATTTGCTGTAACAAGTTTATTTTTTGCATTATCAACTTTGCAACAGGCAAACTCAGGTTTTTAATCATTCTACTACTAATACTACCCTTTGGTCATCAGGCATCTTATTCCCAATACACTGTTTTACCAATGAACCACGACAGCCTGCTGCAACTTTTGACAACCAGTGCAGAAAAGGACAAAGGTGATATTTACCTTAACCTTGCCCTGTACTGGTTTGGTGAGAAAAACTATACTGAATCGCGGAAGTATTGTAAAATGGCTATCGGGATTTTTAATAATTACAACGATCAACCAAGCCTTTACCTTTGCATCGATTTACTGATTGAAATATATTTTACCAATAACGACCTGAAAAGCGCTGACGATGTTGTTGAGGGATTATTGGATGAATTCAAATACCTGAAGAATGCAAGCTTGAAAGCGCATATTTACCGGGCAATTGGTAATTATTACATTAGGAGATATCAATTCGACAAAGGAATCGAATGTGTTAACAAGGCCACAAGAATAATCTCCGACACGAATTACTCCCAATTGTATTTTATTTTTAATCTTGCATCAGATGCATATTTCCAGTTACGTGAATATTCCAAAGCGCTGGAATATCAAAAGAAAAGCCTCAAGGTTGCGACCATCCTGGAAGACTCAACGAGAATTACAGGCCAACTTAACGAAATCGGGATGAGTTTTCAGGAGTTGATGGAGTACGACAGCGCTTCATATTACTTTAACCGGGCCCTCACTACATCGTTTTTAATAAACGACCTGCACTATGCATCTTGCATCCTCGATAACATGGCTGAAATACAATTCACATTGCTGCACTATGATTCTGCACTTGTATTATTCAACAGGGCATTAAAGATACGGTATGAAATAAATTATATATGGGGGATCGGCAATACTTCCACAAACATCGGGAGGGTATTGCTGGCAACCAAAAAATATACTGAAGCCGAGCCATATTTAAAAACCGGTGAGGAATGGTTAATGAAATGCCATGATAGAAACTATGCAAATATTGCCCTCAATAGGAATTACATTTCACAAGCCAAATTATTCGAGCAGACAAATCATCCTGCTAAAGCGCTGGAATATATTAAAAAACACATAGCTGTAAGAGATACCCTCCTTAGCCAGGAAATTAAAATGAAATATGCCGAACTTGAAACCAAATACGAATCGGATAAAAAAGACAGCGAAATACAGTACCAGCATCTGTTATTGAACCAGCGCGAGCGCCAACTGATATTGGTTTTCATTATTGGAATGGTGATACTGATTTCAGGGGTATTGCTGGTATTGATGATAGTTAGAAACAAAAAACAAAAGGAAAAACTCCTGAACGCCGATGCCGAAAACCTTCGGAAGGAACTTGAACTCAAAAACCGCGAACTGGTATGCAACGTCAGCAATATCTACACCAAAAACCTGGTGATTAACAAAGTGGCGCGTACCCTCTCGAAAAGTGCAGCCAATTTCAAGCAATCCAATATGGAGATAGTCCGCAACATCATCAGCGAACTGAAACAAAACATGGATGAAACCGGTTGGAAAGAATTCGAGTACCGCTTTGCAAAGGTCCATGAATCGTTTTACGTTCAATTGGACACCAAATTCCCCGACCTCACCTCTACCGAGCGTAAAGTCTGCGCCATGCTCAAACTCAATATGAGCAGTAAAGAAATCGCTTCCATCACCATGACACGTTCCGAAAGTGTGGACACCACCCGTTCACGCATTCGCAAAAAGCTTGGGATAAATCACGATGAAAATCTGACGGAGTTTTTGAATAATTTTTAGATCAAATGCTCTTGAAAATTCATTGATACAATTGTTGCATTTTGAATTCATTTAGCATAATTTTGCAACGTCACCAAAAAAACATAAAATGTCAACAGCTATCCGAATTTCTGAAAAACTCATTTATGAAGCCAGATTGATCAGCAAGGTAAAAAAGCGTTCTTTAACCGGACAGATCGAATATTGGGCACAGATTGGGAAAATTGCCGAAGAAAATCCCGATTTACCTTACCATTTGATCAAGGAGATTTTAATCGGTCTTGAAGAACTTGATCATGGTGAAACAACAGCATACCAATTTGAATCGTAATGGAAGTTTTACAATCCGGAATATTCAAACGAAAAGTCAAAAAACTGAATAAACGGCAAAAACTGCAACTCGATGAGGCCATCCGCATCATTATCGAAAATCCCGAAATTGGCGAAGCAAAAACAGGGGATCTTCAGTATGTTTTTGTGTATAAATTCAAAATTGATCAAACACCTTATCTACTAGCATACCGGTTTTCTGAAGAAAAGTTGGAATTGATCATGTTGGGGCCGCATGAAAATTGCTACCGTGATTTGAAGCAGTACCTGAATAAATAATAAAAGAAGCCGCCCAAAATGGGATTTTTTCTACATCCCTATAGAATAGCTTTAAACCGCAAGTTTCTTTTCATTCTGAATAACAACCTGTGGATTTGAATTGGGGGCAGGAACTGTCAATCCCTGTTCTTTTAACAAAGCAACATGCTCCCTCATACCCCATTTAGCCTTGTACAAACAATCCTCCACTGAATTTCCAATTCCTGAGAATCCAGTCAGTTCCGGTGAATAAAAACCAAAAAAATCCGGTTCTTCCGTGGCCTCTATCACCAATGAATACTTTAATTCAATCATTTTGCTTAGTCTTTTACATTTCAATTATTTAATTCCTGCTGCTTTGAGGATGCTTTTACAGGTTCCTGTCGGAACTTCCTTAGCCCCGTGGAAATCAACCCTGATTAAATGTCCAAACCCCTGCTTTCCATAATATCTTACCGAACCTTTTTCCTTAACAATGCTGAATCCATTCCTTTACAGCAGCCTGATCAGTTCACTAAACTTCATTACATCTGCTTTTCCACAAAATTAGCAAAAAACCGGGATTCTAAAAAGTTTTTCCACCATACCATTCATTTTCTAACTTGCTATCCCAACGATAGAAGCAACAGACGTATAATGTCCGGTTAAACCGGATTAATTCTTACAGACGACAATTTTCTCTCCTATAACAACATAACACATTTTGTACAGAATAAATCAAGGTATCATTTATGGCTTGTACAGATAAAATGGAGGTAGATAATTTGCATATAACACCATTCTGAACGTATCATTGCCGAAACATTTTTCCCATGCCTAAAAAAGTGAAAATAAAATCAACTGCAAAGCCTAAAAACGCTGACAAAAAAATCAAGGATGAGATTAACGAGATCATTGAGATTACTGAGGGGCAGAATGAGGCGTTGGGGAGGATAATTGAAAGAAATAAAATTGGTAATTGAATTAAAAAATTTGGAGGTAAACATGAAAAAAGTTGCATTCGTTTTACTACTTTTGAACGTTTTTATTAATAATTCTCACAGCCAGGACTCATTTGGTCCTGATCAGATAACCTGCGAAAACGTAGATCACATTAATATACCCTGTGTAGGTAATGGTGATTGGTCAGATTATTACCTAATTGAAAATGGTGATGGATATTTTGATGGATATGCGCCGTTTATGTGTCCTTGGTCATTGGACTATCACCCCGGTCCAGGTGATATTGAAAATGGATATGTAGATTTCTGCTTATTACTATATGATAATTTGGGTATGATTACGTTCTATGATTGCATCACCTATAACTTTCAGGAGCTTCCAATAATTAATGCTGGTGAGGATCAAACAATAATGGAAGGAGATATTGCATCTTTAGCAGCTTTTAGTGAAAACTATGCTGAAGTTATGTGGAGTACAAATGGAGATGGTTTTTTTGAAGATGAATGGAGCCTTGAAACAGATTATAT
>JABMQA010000914.1 GCA_013203545.1 Bacteroidota bacterium | reverse complement strand
CAGATATGTCATCAAAAATTCCCGAGAAAATAAAACGCTACAAGCGAAATTTTGAAATAGTAAGGCAAAAACTTGTCGAAATCGAGGAAAAAGACAGGCTCAGAAACTGGCAACCACCGGTATCAGGTGAGATTATCATGAAAACTTTTGGCATACCGCCCTGCATTGATGTGGGGTTAATTAAAAACGCAATCCGGGAGGCCATTCTTGAAGGTGAGATCGGTAACAACTTCGAAGAGGCTTATCATTATATGTTAAATGAAGGATTAAAAATGGGCCTTGAAAAAAAAGATTAATTTTCTCATGTGTTGAAATTTGTTTTTGATTTAATTTTGGAGCCTCTTTAATCAAAACTACATCATTAAGTATTTATAAATTATGAATATTTTCAAATTTAGGATATTGGTTGACGAAAACGATGACTTTGTTCGTGAGATCGAAATAAAGTCGAATGCAACTTTTGAAAACCTGCACAACTTTATTGTCAAATCACTGAAGTTAAGCAGCAAAGAGTTGGCGTCGTTTCATACTTCAAACGATAAATGGGAAAAGCTTCAGGAGATTACCCTGATCGACATGTCAGGCGATGATGATAAGGACCTGAAAGAATCAGATGTGGTACGAACTATCTTTATAATGAGTGAATCAAAGTTAAACAGATTCCTTGATGAAATCGATCAGAAATTGATTTACGAATATGATTTCCTGCAAATGAGGACTTTCCTTATGGAACTGGCCGATATTACACCTGAAGACAAATCGGTTAAATATCCACGGTTAACGTTGAGTAAGGGAAGGCTCGAAATGCATGAAAATGTAAAAGTTGAGAAAGATTCGGAAAAACTAAAAAATGAATTGCTCAAAGAATTCAACTCAATTGTGAATGGGGATTTTGATGACGATGACAACGATATGGACGATGATTATTAATCCAAATACCAAAAATGCCTGAAAGGCAAATCAATCCTAAAAAAAATACCCTCGTTGTTTTGGTCGGCCCAACGGCCATTGGCAAAACGGAAGCAGCCATTTCGCTGGCCCAACAACTCAACACCCAAATTATCTCAGCCGACTCGCGGCAGTTTTATAAAGAACTCTTCATAGGGACAGCAGCCCCGACCAAAAAGGAGTTATCCCTGGTTCAGCACTACTTCGTCAGACATCTTTCGGTTGAGGATTATTACAATGTCTCAAAGTTCGAGACAGATACACTGAAGTTGCTGGAAGCACTTTTTACAAAATTCAATCCGGTAATTTTAACCGGTGGTTCCGGGCTCTATATTGACGCTGTTTGCTCGGGAATTGATGAACTGCCCGACCCTGACGAAAAGATAAGGAACTACGTGAATAAGCAATACCTGAAAAACGGAATCGCTCATTTACAAAAATGGCTGCAGGATCTGGACCCTGATTATTTCGAAAAAGTGGACAAAGCCAATCCCAACAGGTTGATGCGTGGTATAGAAGTTTGCCTCATGACCGGAAAAACATTTAGCTCCCTCAGGAAGAATAAGACAGGGATGCGGGATTTTAACATCTTAAAAATCGGGTTGAACCGGCCCAGGACGGAACTTTTCGATAACATAAGCATCAGAACTGAAAAAATGATTGAATGCGGGCTTGTTGACGAAGTTAAAAGCCTTGGGCAATTCCGTCACCTGAATGCGTTGAACACGGTGGGCTATAAGGAAATATTCGAATACCTTGACGGAAATATTTCACTTGATCAGGCCATTACCAACATCAAGACCAATACCAGAAGATATGCAAAGCGTCAACTCACATGGTTTAAAAGATACCCGGAAATCACCTGGTTTTCACCCGATGAACCGGAAAAGATTGTAGCCTTTATTCAGGAAAAAATCTAACCCGTCGACTACCTAAAAACATTCTATCCTTCTTCAAATCGGATATTATTGGAGTTTGATTCCCAAATTATTGGATATTTTTGGAGTGTCAATATTCATCCGGAAAACATTTTCAAATATGCCATAGTTCTTAAAAAGTCATTAATGATAACATGTTAACGATGT
>JABMQA010000913.1 GCA_013203545.1 Bacteroidota bacterium | reverse complement strand
GTGTACTTATTTTTGTGGCCTTGTCACACCTGGTTTTTCAAAAGATTGAATATGCCAGATTTGTTTACCCAATTATTGCATTGGGCATCATCAATATATTTGGAAATATTAACCGAAATTGTTTTCTAAAAAATTGTTTCCCGGATACTGATTACAAAAAAATAAGACTAATTGAAAACTTTATTGCGGCCACTCCTTTTTTTCTCTTTTTACTCTATAAACATGAATATATTTTAGCAATATCCTTGTATGCAGTTGGGGTTAGCCTTTCATTTTTCAACAAGGTTAATCGATTCCATTTTGTGTTACCAACCCCTTTTTTTAAGCGGCCTTTTGAATTTATTACAGGATTTCGTAAAACATATTGGGTGTTTCTATTAAGTTATATGCTCACATATATTTCAATTTCATTTGATAATTTTAATCTGGGGATATTTGCATTGATTGTAACATTCCTAACCTGTCTGACTTTTTATACAAAGCCAGAACCTTTATTTTATGTTTGGATTAATGCAGGAAAACCAGTGGATTTCTTAAAGACCAAAATAAGAACAGCTTCTATCCACAGCTTTTTTTTGAGTTTTCCAATAATGACTTTTCTTATTCTATTTAATATAGACAACACCCATTTTGTTCTTATTTTTGAAATTCTGGGAATACTGTATGTTATCACAAGCCTGTTAGGCAAATATGCCTATTATCCGTCAGATGTTAATTTAATTCAAGGATTTGTTATTGTTTGCAGTATTATTTTTCCACCTATATTACTGGCGGTCATTCCTTATCTTTATACACGTTCAAAGCAAAATTTAGATTCTATTTTAACATGATTATTATTAAATCGCTCCATAAATCCTATGGAAATAAAAGGATTCTTAAAAACATAACCCTGTCCTTTAATAAAGGGGAGATACATGGAATAGTTGGAGAAAATGGTGCTGGAAAAACAACGCTGTTTAAATGTATTGCTGGTCTCGAAAAACATGAAGGGACCACTGATTATACCAAAGGAACATTAAAGAATGTAACTGGATTTTTATCTACAAACCCATATTTCCTTTCAAAAATCACCGGTCAGGAATATCTTCAACTTTTGTGTAATGCAAGAAATATCAAGGTGAAGAATTTAAAAGACAAGAATATATTTGACCTTCCCTTAAACCAATTTGCTGACACCTATTCCACGGGTATGAAAAAGAAATTGGCGCTTATGGCAATCCTTCTCCAGAATAATGACGTATTCATTTTGGATGAACCTTTTAATGGCGTGGATATTCAAAGTAATATTGTTATCAAAGAGGTTTTAATAAAACTTAAAGCGCTTGATAAAATAGTCATCCTCTCATCACATATCTTTTCTACTTTAAGTGAAACCTGTGATTTTTTACATCATTTAAAAGGTGGGGAAATTGTAAAAAGTGTCAGGAAGGGTGAGTTTGAAACCATTGAAAATGAAATGAAACTTGCAGGAATTGAAAATATAATTGATAAATTAGATTTGAAAATGACCGTGTAAAAGAATTAATTCTACTTTTGAAAAAACTATGATCAGATGCTTATAATTGGAATTGCAGGTGGTTCAGGGTCGGGAAAAACCACAGTTGTAAATAAAATTATGGAGGGGCTTCCCAAAAATTCGGTATCCGTTATTTCCCAGGATTCGTATTACAAGGACAATGGCCATCTTTCGATTGATGAAAAGAAAAAGATCAACTTCGACCACCCGGCATCCATCGAATTTGAATTGCTCAACAGGCACATTGATATGTTGATGAATATAGAACCCATTCAAAAACCAATCTATTCCTATGTTACCTGTGCACGTGCAAAAGAGACCATTGAGGTGATCCCCACCAAAGTTGTCATTGTGGAGGGTATCCTGGTATTTACAAATGCCAGGTTGAGAAATAAATTCAACATCAAGGTTTTTGTGGATGCCGATCAGGACGACCGGCTCATGCGAATTATCCGGCGCGACCTGATCGAACGTGGCCGTTCCGTAAAGGATGTCCTCGACCACTACGAAACATTCGTAAAACCTATGCACCTTATGTTTATCGAACCCACCAAACGATATGCTGATATCATCGTTCCACAGGGCGGTACCAACCTTGTGGCCATCGATATTTTGTCGTCCAGGATTAAAATGAAACTCGAAGAAGAGCCCTAAACCTGTAATTTTTTCACTTTTTTTGCACTATTCACAGCAATCGCTTTATATTTGCTTTTCTTAATATGAGGCAAACTGGAAAAACACTGGTGATTGAATTGGAATGGCTGACAAGAAAAAAATAAACATTCTTGCCGTTGATGACAGGGAGGAGAACCTACTTGCCATCGAGAGTATTCTGGACGCTCCGGGATTTAATATCATAAAGGCAACTTCCGGAAATGAGGCATTGGGCCTGATGTTCGATTATGATTTTGCCCTTGTTTTGATGGATGTTCAGATGCCCGGAATGGATGGTTTCGAAACAGCCGAACTCATGAGGGGATCCGAAAGAACCCGGCACATCCCCATTATTTTTGTTACTGCCATCAGTAAAGAAAAAAAGCACATTTTCCGTGGATACGATACCGGGGCTGTTGATTACCTTTTCAAACCCATCGAACCCGAAATCCTCCTGAGTAAAATAACTGTTTTTACAGATTTGTACAGACAGCGAAATGCCCTTGAAGAGCTTACCCTGAAACTGGAAAATACCATTTCCGAATTACTTGGCTCCAAAGAAAAACTCAAGCAAAGTGAGGAAAAGTACCGTGATATTTTCGAAAATGCCAACGAGGGCATTTTCATTTACCAGGGTGGGAAAATTCAGTTTCACAATCCAAAAACCAGTGAAATCCTTCATGGTAAAAATTCAGACCTACTCCAAAAAGACTTTGTGGATTTTGTACATCCCGAGTTCAGGCAGTTGATCCAAAATGAACATTTTCACAGGCTTGGAAAAGACTTTAGCGATCAACGCATCGCCATTAAAGTCATCGATTCGGAAGGTGAGATCAAATGGGTTGAGATCAACTCGATCGTGATCAACTGGGGCGGTCAGGAGGCCTTCCTCAACTTCATCAGCGATATTACTGAACGTAAGCTTGCCGAGGAAGAAACCAGGCGGGCCAAAAAACTGGCAGAGCAAGCCAGTCGCACAAAGAGTGAATTTCTGGCAAATATGAGCATGAAATTCGTACACCCCTGAATGGTATCATCGGAATGACTGAGCTGGTATTAATGGGCCAACTGGATGAGGAACTCAAGGAAAGAATAGAAGCCATTAAATTTTCAGGCGAATCCCTACTCGACATTATCAACGACATACTCGATCTCTCTAAGATTGAAGCCAGAAAACTAGAATTGGACTTTACCGAGTTCAGCCTCAGAAGCGTTATCGAGAAAGTCCTCAGGCCCCTGGCTTCAAAAACATCCACGAAAAACATCGAGCTGATCCTCGACATTGGAAACGGAATACCCGACAACTTCATCGGCGACCCAGTGAGATTACGGCAAATCCTGTTTAACCTGATTGGTAACGCAATTAAATTTACCGAAGCGGGTGAGGTGAAACTAGAGGTCATTTTGAAGGGTCAGGATGCGAAATCTGCCGAGATTGAATTTTCGGTAATCGACACAGGCATTGGAATTCCCGGAAATAAAATGCAATATCTTTTCAAATCATTTAGCCAAGCCGACAGTTCAACTTCCCGAAAGTTTGGTGGCACCGGTCTCGGTCTTGCCATTTCGAAAAACCTGGTGGAAATGATGGGTGGAAAAATAGGGGTATCCAGCCGGCATGGAAAAGGCAGCACCTTTAAATTCAATATCCTGCTCGAAAAGTCTGATGTTGTTTTGGTTGAAGATGGGTCTATAGTAATCCCGGCGCTGAGCGAGAAAAGAATCCTTATTGTGGATGACAATCAAACCAACAGAACCATATTAAAAGGGTTT
>JABMQA010000912.1 GCA_013203545.1 Bacteroidota bacterium | reverse complement strand
CGCCAACATCATAGGATTTAATGGCCAGTTGGCCCAAAAAAAAAGCGGATAGGTAAAGAATAACCCATTCGCTTTTGCTAACGCTGTGAAGATTGAAATGGAACAGCCAATTGGTTATTAAATCATGTTGGGCTAAGCCATTGGAAAACCAAATGTTATACTGTGGGGATTGAACGTTTTCAGTATCTTCCCGGAGCATGGTTTTAAGCTGTGATGTCGGTATCATTGACGCCCGTTACGATAATTTCCAGTTACCGGACGAACAAACCAGGATATAACCGGTATTGGGCATTTCATCCGGGCACACCACTCCCATTTGGATAAAATCACGCAATCCATTAAGTTGGAAAAACCCCATTTCAAAGAACGGTTTTGCGCCAGGCGCTTAAAGTAATATCTTAGAAATCCGGTGGTCAAACGGGAACTATGCCCGCAAAACGCATTCGTCCCTTTTTACAAACAGGGCAGTTATATGTTAAGTGGGTTTTGATATCCTCCATGATTTTTGTCCAAACCGTATCCTGTTTTTCCCAGGTTTGACGACCATCTTCGATATCTTCCTGTCTTTGCAATTCTTTTTCTTCCGTTAATAGTTCTTTCGCTTTTACGATGTTTTCTTTACGGCATACATTGGCAAATATCCCGTAATAACGTACCTTGAAAAAACCTTGTGGTAAAACGTGAAGTAAAAACCTGCGGATAAACTCATCGACATCCAGTTTCATCTTGCGGAATATTCCATTCAGTTTATAATCCTTTACCGAGAAATGGACTTTCCCGTCTTCAACCTTATCAATGCGCCGGTCACTTATGGCAATGCGAAAAACATATCGCGAAAGGTATTCCAGCACTTTTTCGGGGTGGGCAAAAGGCTTTTGGATATTGACCACCCATGCTTTCTTGTATAACCCGCTCAGTAATGCTTCAAAGTTTCTCTTCCCTTTAATGGGAGCAAGTTTGCCTTTGAAAGACAGTTTGCCTTTGTCGTATGCTTTTTGCAAATAATCTAAAAACTTCCCCCTGAACTTTTTCGAAAGAACTTTGTAATGGATAAAGAAATCCTTGCTTTTTTGGGTATGAACCCAATGTGTTTTGTCAAAGGACAAGCCCCCTGCCGGCATGATGCAATGCAAATGCGGGTGTTCCATCATGTTCTGGCCCCAGGTGTGAAGCACGGTAATTAAACCTGTGTCTGCGCCCAAATGCCTGGTGTCCCTGCTTAATTCCAATATGGTCTGTGAGGCTGCCTGAAACAGTATACTGTACATTTGCCCCTTGTTTTTAAGGCACAATTGGTTAAGTTCGTGCGGAATGGTAAAAACCAGGTGATAATACCCTACCGGTATTAATTCCTTCATGCGTTTGTCAAGCCATTCTTCACGGTCTTTATGTTGACAATTCGGGCAGTGACGGTTACGGCAACTGTTGTAGGCTTTATCGTGATAAGGGCAATGGTCACACCGGCGAAAATGTGAACCCAATGCCTGCGTCCGGCATGATGATAATAGGTTTATAATCCCTTTTTGTTGTCCCTTTAATTTGTTTTTATGGATGTATTGTCCTCCGTATTCCCTTAAAATATCGCTGATGGTTATTTTCGGCATAAGCCCTCCATATTTTTCAATTCATCCAATGGGTTTACTACCTGGTCTACAGCCAGTTTTTGCACATGTAAGTATTTGAGTGTATTTCTCAAATCAGAATGACCCATTAAGCGTTGGATAATAAGAAGGTTTACCCCTTGTTCCAGAAGATGGGTGGCAAAACAATGGCGAAAAGTGTGCGGGGTATATCGTTTGCCGATATGCGGGGTTTTATAACGTGCTTTTTGACATATCTCGCGTACGGCCGATACCCCAAGATGCGTTCCTTTTCCGCCTGCTCCTTCAAAAAGATAATACTGTGGTTCATATTCCTTGTAATACCGGCGAAGGGTTTTTAGTAAAAGAGGGGAAAGGGGCACTTTGCGCTGTTTTAACCCTTTGCCTTCCTGTATGTTTACCTGCATGCGTTTACTGTCGATATCGGTAAGTTTGATATTAACACATTCCGATACACGTGTGCCGGTGGAATATATTAACATAACGACTGTCCGGTGCTTGAAGTTTTTTATAACACCCAACACATCATAAACCTCTTCTTTACTAAGTACCAAAGGAAGTGTCCTGGCAATTTTGGGTGTAGGTAAATATTCTTTTGCCCATTCTTTGTGATACACATTTACAAAAAGGAAACGAAGGGCATAATAACCCATTTTTACACTTCCAGGTTTATGGGCACCATCGGTAAGCATCGACTGGAAATAGGCCCTGAGTTCTTCAACGCCTGTAGCCTCCGGGTCTTTCTTGTGGAAATTGTAATAATCGTTAATGTGCCACCAATAACTCTCCTGGGTGCGCTCACTTAAATTTCGTAAAATGGCTTCTTGTAAAAAGCTTTTTTTAAATTTGTCATAATTTTATTTTTTAATTATTAATCCTGCAAAGGTGCAACTTCTCTACGGATCGGTGGAAAGTATTCCACCGATCCGTAGAGAGGTTTAGTTCAACAAAGTGTAAATGTAATGCGGGTTTCAGCGGGTAAATCAACCGCAGTTCTCCGTTGCAACACCGCCAATTCGTCTTTGACGATTGGCGTAAAAAAGAAAATATGAATAAACGAATTGGCTCCGTGCAGAATTGAAAGTTCATCACTTTCATTCCCGCACTCCACTTACACAAACCGTTGTGTTCAATTCAGGCATGAATGTTCATTGAAATGATGAAACCGACTGTTTCCAGGATTATTAAAATCAAGGGATGGATTTTCAGACAAAAAGGAAAAAATCTGGGAAGATGATGAATCGGGAAAATTAAGAAAATTTTCTGCTCAAAGTCTAACGGCGTTACCGTGGGGAAAGCTCGCTTTCAGAACGAACAAGTCGTTCAAAAGACTTTGGCGGCGAAATTACAGAAAAAATTTGACAAAGTCAAGTTTTCGGAATTTCGGTTACCATCATCTGAAAAGGTTTTTGAATTAAAAAACAGGAAAATCCATTGAATAGAAGATGGAATAGTAATCCTGACTTTTGTTGACCACTATCCATATCCAAAGATGATAGATAATAATCAACCATTGAAACAGGCGGTTTTGACAAGCGGTATTCAAACCTGAACTAAGTTCACTCTACAAGTACCTTCAATGATTGAAATAAAATTGAAGGTGAATGAACAGAACACAACACGCGATGATAACGCATTGCCGCCATGGAGATGGATTAAAAT
>JABMQA010000911.1 GCA_013203545.1 Bacteroidota bacterium | reverse complement strand
TGCAGAGTCTTGTTTACTGCGGTAGCAAAAATAAGAAAAGTGATTGATAAAACGACGGAGTAGCCATGTTAGTTAATAACTAAAAAAGATATGCAATATTTCTGTAAGCCCAGAGCGGGACGGTAGACCTGCTTTTTAAATTGTCATCACCTATCAGAAGATAAATTAACCCGGGAAAAAAAATATTCCCGTATAGGTCAGAATAGTTGATATTCGTTGGCTCTTTGTTCGGTCGTTTACCCTGTTAAATATGCGCATATTTAACAGGGTCCCTCCCTCCCTTTTATCCGACTCATTTTCTTAGCTCAAAAGGTATGGCCCGGAAAACCAACTAAACTATGGGGCAAGAACCAGGCGGAAGCCGAAGTAGAGGCTACTGAAGTCCGGGTTGTTGAAGTTGCGATCGGCAACGCGGCAGTTCCTGGCGTTGTGGCCCCAGCAACCGCCCCGGAGAACGCAGTAAGAGCCTGATGAAGGGCCTTTAGGGTTGATTTGACTCCCACTATTATAATCTCCAACCCAGTCGCTACACCATTCCCAAACGTTTCCGCTCATATCGTACAAACCCAATGCATTCGGCTTCTTTTGCCCGACCGGGTGGGTTTTGTTGCCGCTGTTGCCGAAGTACCACGCCACTTCATCAATGTTGTTACCGCCAGCATATTTTGTGGTGGTGACTGAGCCTGTCGAAGCCCCGTCACGTGACGCATATTCCCATTCTGCCTCGGTGGGCAGGTGGTAGTTTTTACCGGTTTTTTCGTTCAGTTTTTTGATAAATTCCTGCACATCGTTCCAGCTAACCATCTCCACCGGGCAGTTTTCGCAGTTTTTAAAATTACTGGGATTTGGACCCATAATATCCCCCCATTGCTTTTGGGTAACCTCGTATTTGCCTATGTAAAAATCGCTCACGGTAACCTGGTGTGTGGGCTTTTCATCATTACCGCAATCACTTTGCTCACTTGTACAGCCCATGGTAAAAGTGCCGCCTTTTACGAAGATCATTTCGGGTTCCCAGTCCTGGCGCTTTATATCATTACGGATGGTTGCTTTGGCGGTGGTACGTGCAGTTATGTTTTCGCTAACGGATATGGTTTCCTGCCATGCTTCATCGCCTTCAATTTTCAGGATGTGGTTGCCTGTGGTAACATTATTCAGGGTTTGACGGGTGTCTTTGGTAACCTGTTGCATAAATGTACCATCCATATATAGTCTGCCGGAGATTTCGGTGGTGAGTTCGATGTTGCCGTAACGGATAATGCGCTCGGGCTCTGAAATTACTACCTCTTTTGGCTGGATAGACTCCATGGGCTTATTGTTCAGCACAAATACGAAGTCCCCTTTGTCGAGGTTGGGATTACGTATTTTGCCATACTGCGGGTGTTGTGCATTGCGCGAGTAATTTACCACGCTGTTTTGTAAAAACTCACCCAATTCGGTACCGGTGATGTAGCCATCATGGTTCATGTCGGCTTCACCATTAATACCCGCCGTAAACTGGCTGCAGAATATGCTGCGGTCGGGCACGGTTTCGTCGGCGCTGCCGCTGGTGATAAACTGCCGTACATGTTTTGAGGTTTTCCAATTGATGTTTTCAGGGACAGCCCGGCTCAATGCAAACAATGATCCGGAAAAACAGGCATCGAACAAAAACAGGGCATGCTTACTCTGGATGCGTTTGGCAAAAATCTCTATTTGCGCCATCTCCATGGCCTTACGCTGGAAATTGGATGTGCCATTGTTTGGATTTGGGGCATTGGCCGGCACAATGTAACCAAGCTCCTCGCCATAGCTGGTTTTAATGGTATGGCCGTGGCCAGCAAAATAAAAGATCAGCCGGGCGTCTCCATTACCTCCGTATTTATTAATGAAATCCTCGAATGCGTCTTCCATATGCCTGTCCGTGGGATTCATCACGGTTGTAACATCAAAATCATGTTTTTCGAGTGCCGTTTTCACCTTCTGTATATCTTTGGCTACTCCGGGCAATTTGGGCCAGCCTGCGGTGTAATCGCTAACTCCGATTAAAAGGGCGTGACTGCCTGAGTATAGCGTGGTGGTTTGCCCATCGATTTCGAGGTTAACCTGTTTAAAGCCGCGTTGCTGGGCTAATGTAAAGGCCGATACCATAAGGAGCACCTGAAGCAGTAGTAAATGATGGGTTTTCATTGCAGTTCAATATTTTGTTTTACAATTCCGGTTGTTTCTGATCTTGATTAGCAAAGGTATTAGAATTATTGGATGAAAGGAAAAATTCCCGGAGTAACATTCAAGCTAACAAAACCAGCAAGAATTTTCCTACTTTTGCACCGATTAAATTCTCAAACAAACATGAATAACGATTCTATCTTCACCGATAACCAAAAGAAACTGGCCCGTTTTGCCAAAGCGCTGAGTCACCCGGTCCGGATTTATGTATTGGATCTATTATCCCGACAATCGTGCTGTTATAGTGGCGACCTGTCGGAAGAGTTACCCATAGCAAAATCAACATTGTCGCAGCATCTAAAGGAATTAAAAAATGCCGGGCTCATCCAGGGTGAAATTGAGCCCCCAAAAATTAAGTATTGTCTGAATCGGGAAAACTGGGATTTAGCAAAACAACTCTTTGAAGGGATCTTATCCAAATAATTTCCATTTCCAAAAAAGAATAATCGTCCCTTCATTCCTCTAAAGGAGTGCCTTTGGCATATTTTTCCATTCTACCACCACTCCATCTACTCCACTACTCCACCACTCCATCTACTCCACTACTCCACCACTCCATCTACTCCACTACTCCATCTCCGTTACCCACCCGCAAGTCCGGCCATCGCTGGAAAATCCAGCCCGTACGGACGCTACCGGGTTGCTTTTCGTTCCATCTTTCCATCATTCCATTTTTCCATTTTTCCATCTTTCCTACATCCCTTTCCTCCACTTCTCCGCCTTCACTATCCACCACATGTCCTCCAACGCAGTGGGCCAACCCAATGGGACGATGCCGGTTGCTTTTCGATTCTCTTGATGCCTATCGGGGATCCAATACTCCATCACTCCATTCTATCATCATTCCCCTCCTACCCGGCACTGCTGACCCGTTGTAGCATTTCGGGATTGATAATCTCTATCATATGACCATTAATTTTTATGATCCCATCTTTACGGAATTCTGAAAAAATCCTGATCACGTTTTCTGTTCTCATATCAATTAACTCGGCTATTTCCCGCCGGGATACGGGAAGTTCAAATTCATTGGTTTTATAGATATTCTCAGAAAAATCAAGCAGAATATGTGCTATCCGGCCCCGAAGGTTTTTCTTGCTCAATGCGAATTTCGATTCCAGTATATCATCGGTAATGCGGCTCATTCGCCTGATAATATCCAGTGCAAACTTGCCATTGGTTTCAATCTCTCCAAGTACACAATCCTTTTTGATAAAACAAACCGAAGAGTCCTCGATGGCCGTGATGGAATAAAAAAATTCGGTTTTTGTAAATACAGAGAGCAAACCAACAAAATTAAAAGGCCTGGCTATGCTGATTATCTGGCTCTGATTTTCTGAAATCCGTTTATGCAATTTAATCAGGCCTTTATGAACGTAAATGATGGATTCGATCGGATCACCTTCATGACAAACCACTTCACCCTTCTTAAAGCGAAACTGATCTTTACAGGTATTCATCTTGCCCAACCCGTCAATCCCCAGTGAGTTAAACAACACTGATCTGAATGCGCAAATTTCACAGTTTGGTGATTTGATTTTCTCGCTCATTACCTAACTATTTTGCGTGTAAAAGTAGCATAAATTATGATATTTATCATAAAGTGACAATTATCATATCTATAAATGTCGATTTATTGATGTTTGAAAAATACCTTTGCTAACCAATTAACAATAGAAAAAATAAAAGAGAATAAGATGAAAAAGATTCTTGTATTAGGAGGTGGGACAGCCGGAACTATTATGGTAAACAAGCTTCGGAAAGCCCTCGACCGGAATGAATGGGAAATTACCGTAGTTGATAAGCACCGTACACATTATTATCAGCCGGGATTTTTATTTATCCCTTTCGATATCTACTCGCGCCAGGATGTAATAAAGCCGAAAAGCGATTTTTTTCCTGCCGGGGTAAATGTGATTTACAATGAAATTGACCGAATCGACGGTGACAATAATAAGGTGCTACTGGAAGGCGGACAGGTTTTGAGATATGATTTTTTAATTATAGCGACGGGAACACAAACAAGGCCCGATGACACACCTGGGTTGAATGGGGAATTATGGTATAAAAAAATATTCGACTTTTATACGATTGAAGGCGCCGTGGCGCTGCAAAAATTCTTCAAAAAGTGGGAAGGCGGCCGCCTGGTGATGAACATTGCCGACATGCCCTATAAGTGTCCGGTAGCCCCACTGGAATTCATCTTTCTTGCCGATGCCTATTTCACCAAAAAGGGTATTCGGGATAAAGTGGAACTAACATTTGTTACACCACTCCCCGGAGCATTTACCAAACCCGTTGCAACAAAAATGCTCAGTGAATTGCTGGAAGAAAAAAACATCAAAATTGTTCCCGATTTTTACCTGGAACGCGTTGACAATGAAAACCAGAAAATTATTTCCTACGACGAAATTGAAATTCCGTTTGATGTGCTGGCTATCGTCCCGGTAAATATGGGTTCTGAAATGATTGCCAGAAGCGGGTTGGCAGGAGATCTGAATTACGTCCCCACCAACAAGCACACATTACAATCCAATAAATATGAAAACATTTTTGTGCTGGGTGATGCCTCCAATATTCCTACTTCAAAAGCCGGCTCCGTTGCGCACTTTGCTTCGGAAATCCTTTTCGAAAACCTGATGTCAGCCATCGAAGGAAGGCCTTTGCTCGCCAGCTTCGACGGACATGCCAACTGCTATATCGAAACCGGAAACGGCATGGGGTCGCTCATC
>JABMQA010000910.1 GCA_013203545.1 Bacteroidota bacterium | reverse complement strand
CTGCTGATCATTAACCCCGATTCCTCACAGATAGAAGGGATAGACAATTTCAGGGAGGTAACCAATTCGTTCTGGATGAATCCAAAGTTCAGGGCTACGCATTTTGAAGTGAAGGATCTTGATATCACATTCTCAAAAAATGAAGATGTAGCCTGGTTCTTTTGCCTACTGGATGATTTTGGCGAGTGGGACGGCAAAAAGATTGGATGGGAGAATGTGAGATGGACCGGTGTGCTTGAAAAAGAAAATGGAGTTTGGGTACTCCGGCAAATGCATTTTTCCTTTCCTGAAAAGTAAGATTTTTCAAAAGAATTAATAATGGATAATAATTCGGAAATAGGTTAATTCTGTTTTAGGTTAAATTTACAGCCAAAAAAGGATTTTGTTTCTTTGGGACGAAACTGATTATATAATAGGCCGGCACGGTCAAATGATGACAATGCAAAATCCGGACTCATATAAATAGATTAAATTTTAAATTTATAAAAACAAAGCAAATGAATAAATTAGAGGAGTTAAACAGGAAAAGAAAGGAGGCGAATGCCCGTTTTGCCAAACTCAACTCGAAAGTTTATAAAGCTTTTCTAGAGATGGAAAAAGTTACTTTTTGTGACGGAGCCCTCTCGAGGAAGAACAAAGAACTGATTGCAACTGCCATTGGGGTTGTAAGCAATTGTGAGTCGTGCATGCAGTGGCATATCGAACAGGCTGTTAAGGAAGGCGCTACTATTAATGAGGTTCTTGAGGCCATCGAAGTTGCCATTGAGATGGGCATAGGCCCTGCAACAGTAAATGCCAGGTTTGCGTTGGAGGTAATGGAGGAAAACTTTGGAAAGATTAAATAATCAAATTATTAAGGATATGGAAAATGCCCTTATTCAATTTCAGGCAATTGATTGGGAAAAAATCCCGAAAAGCGAACACAAAGGAGAGACAGGAACTTCATATTGGCAAACTATACAGTTTCAGGGTCTACGGATATGAATGGTTGAGTATTCAGAAGGGTATCTGGCCGACCATTGGTGCTGGAAGGGCCATATTGTTCATTGTCTGGAAGGAGAGTTTATAAGTGAACTTCAAAATGGTGAACAGCACATTTTATCCAAAGGAATGACTTACGTTGTTTCGGATGAGATTAGTTCATGCCGGTCTTCAACTGCATCGGGGGTGAAACTGATGATAGTTGACGGGGATTTTCAGAAAATATAGCCGAACTAAAATTTAATAATATCATTACCAAAACAAATACTCCCGGCACTTTGCAGCAACCGGGAGTTTTGATTGATAAACGTTAGGTTTTAATTTTTAATAACTTTTCGAATAATTGTTGACTTCTCCCCGGTGAGCCTGACCTGGTAAACACCACTGCTAAATGATGACATATCAATGCAGGTTTCATCCTGCTCATAGTTTTCGCGCGTCAATAAAATCATTCCTGTATTGTTCATCAAAGTCACTTCATGGTATCCCTGGATACCAGTAATCCAAACAATACCATTTGTTGGATTTGGATAGATGCTGATGCCGGAAGATGCCTGGCCACCAACACCGTTTGATGAAAGTTTTAGCTGCGAGATAGCCGATAATCCTTCGTTGGCAAAGAACACCCCATTCGGCATATCTGGAATGAACTGTGCTTCCAGATCATAGACCTGACCTGTTTCGGGCCGGTATGATTTTAAATAGAATGATTCGCCTTCTGTAAAGCCATCCTTTTCACTTGTGGTCATATCATCGGCATACGCCGTGATGAGCGCATTTTGTTCCAAATCCTCAATTTCAGTGATACCGTAGCACCAATTATCCGGTGAAAATACCCCGATTATGTCACCTATCACGATATCCTCAATACCCTCAGCAATGATGGCTATCAGGTGTGATGATGAAGATATTTGGATTTCGTTCCACGGATTTTCAGGCATTTTAACCATTGTTGGTTCAACCACCACATCCTTTCCGGAATTTGGCGGGAAAGTGATTGATCCACCTGCATTTAGCAATGTGTAATAGGCCATACCGGGATTAAGGTTACCTAAAGTATTGATCCCCATACCTGGCCAAAGCACGCCTGTTCCTGCCACATCTTTCGCAACAACCAGATCAAGCGGGGCAAGAGTGGTTGCAGCATCCACAGGATAATTGCAAATCACAGGCATCAAACTCCAGCCGTCAGGTAGCGCCAGGGTTTTATTCGTTTCCTCGTTTCCAATGATCGTCAGGGATGCGGATGCACTCATTTTTAATTTATAGGCCGATTGGCTCTCCCAGTCGATAATGGTATTTACTGGCCCGGCGGGATAGTAAATTTCATTCATGGTTGCGGCTATCACGAAATTCCCCGAAACCGGGCTGAAAATATCCGTGATGTCGTTGTTTGCCGGCATATTATAGCTTGATAAACCGCTCCAGCCTTCGGGCAAACTGATCAAATGTGTTGGATAGGATTCTTGGGTAACTGTAACTGTATGCGATGGCGATCCACCGGTGGCCGTTACTGTAATGCTTCCAACCCTTGAAAATCCTGTGGCATTTTCGCCATAGCTCACACTGAGCGTTCCGTTGCCCGATCCGCTCATGGGAGTAACGTTTAGCCAGACAACGCTTTCACTCACAGCCCAGCCCGTGTTGGAGGTTACACTGAAAGTAGTGTTTCCTGCCGCCGGTGTCACATTTCGGTTGGAAGGTGTAACGGTTAGCGTTGTACCTGCTCCTGCCTGGTTCACGGTCACCACCACATCAGGAACTCCTGCTGCAGAAACCGTTATTTGTCCTGACCTCGGAGTAACAGAGGTGTTTTGTGAATAGTTGACTGTTAATGTAGCGTTGCCGCTACCGCTCATTGGTAAAACAGTGAACCATGCTGTACTTTCGCTCACGGTCCAACTGGTATTTGAACCTACATTAAAAGTGGTTGATCCTGCCGAAGCCAAAACATTTCTTTCCGGTGGTGTAACGGTAAGCACAGGTACAGCACCTTCCTGGATAACACTTACCACTACATCATCCACACCATCGGCAGATACTGTGATTTCACCGATTCGTGGTGTTAGTGCTGTATTTTCGGTGTAATTTACGGTAAGCATGGCATCGCCGCTGCCACTCATGGGCGCAACTGTAAGCCAGGGAACACTTTCGGTGACTGTCCAGTCGAGGGTTGAAATTACATCGAAGGTAGTTGAACCGGCAGGAGCGGTGACATTTCTAACCAAAGGTGTTACTTCAAGGTTTGCCTCGTACCATTCAATGAGGTTATAGGGATCCAAATCATAGTCTTCACCCGAAAAATCACCTGAAAAATCAACAAAAGTAATATAACCCGCAAGGACATCCTTTCCAATGTTGTAGTCGGTAGTAGCATTGGGGAAAGACGCACCGGTAATGGTTAATTCCTGATCGTTATTAACCGTAATGAGTGTTGCCGCACCAATGGCGCTATTACCCTGTTGGAATACACAATTGTTGAAGCAATGTATGGGATCGATGGTTGCGCCATCTTTAATATTGACTCCCCACCAGTCAATACCTATGTACTCGAAAATAGCATTTTCAGCCAGGATGGATCCACCTGAATTTACCTCGAAGCCATAATATTCAGTTCCTCTATGGCTAACAATTGCCCTGTTTTCCGGAGCTCCAATAATTTCGATTATCCCGCCACTATTTACACTCAATTTATCATCATCGTCTATACCTAAACGTGCTCCTGCATCCACAACAATCTTACCGCCATCATTGATATTCACATCACCCATGGTGCGTAAATAATTTCCATTCAGCAACAGGGTACCCTCTTCAACAATAAGCCCGTCACCAAACTCCAAATCTACAATTGAATTCATTGTAACGATCTGGCTTTTATTATCACCGTTTGCATGCAAGGGTTTTGGCAGGGATTCAGCACCATCCGGGAAAACCTTATCCGCCGGCCAATCTGTTTTATCGATAACCCAGGTGTAGAAATATCCGTTCGTTGGGAAATCGATGGCTTGATCACCGGTACCTTTAAAAACAGTGGTGTTTGTGATTCCGGTAGAAGAATAAAATCCGTTGGGCAATAGAACTGTAAAATCCCCTTCAAAATAATGGCTAAGGCCTGGAGTGTAATCCCTCCAGAAGCCATTTTCTATGAATAAGTCACCTCTTACATTGATGTTACTTTCGGGTTTAAAATATCCTGATGGCTTATCTATAACCACATTACCCAGTTCTTCCCGTGCTGCATTTGATGTAAATATCTGATCATTACTTCCATTGAAGGTCAATATTTCGGTACCTGGAGAATAACCATCTTTTGAATCCCAGAAGGTGTTTTCGTTGGTCCAGTTGCCTCCCACAAAAATTTCGATTCCTGTATTTAAGTATGCATTTAATCCGGAGCCTAAGCCAAGTAGCACATCATTGCCAATGATTAGTTCCGAACCATCATCCAGATTCAAGGTGCCATCCACCGTGGTGAAATCATTTAAAACTGTAAGTGTAAGCCCGGGATTCAAATTAAGGTTATCATAGTTAATATTGGATTTATCCACCTCCAGGTTGTAAAAGGTTTCGTCGGTGGTTATAAGAGATTGCTGAGATCCATAAAAAGTAACGGTGTTAGTACTTTCAACAAATCCATCAGGCCCAACATTGTTTGTCCAGTTACCACCAATAAACATATTGCTGCCGTGTGACTCAAGGGCTCCGCTTTGAATAGTTAAATTATTGGTAACCTCCACATCAAATCCATTCATGAGCCTTGTGAAGTTTCCGGGTTCACGATTTATCAGTAAATTATGAAAATGATTTCCACTGTAAAGATAGATAGCCATATCTTCATCTCCCCCAATAATCTCAAGGGTTCCCCCCGTTGGAATAAAGGAACCAGGGTCAAGTGCCCTAAATGCCCCTCCAGTTCTTAATAGTCCACCACTTATGTTGGAAGTTGCACCACTATTGAAATTAATACTATTGTGAGTAATTTCAAAAAGTCCATCGCTAACTTCTAGGAAACCATTAATATATTGCCAGCCTTTATCGGGATGATGAGGAGCATCGGAAAGAAAGGTTCCACCATGTATGTTCATCGATCCCGTGGATTCCATTGCAAAGCGGCCATGTAATTGCACTTCTGCATTATCAAATATTTTTAAAATGCCTTGTAAAGAAAAATCTGAATCGAATTCGACGAGATAGCTCCTGGATTTGGTATCCTTAAAAGGAATTAAACCTTCGGGTGTCATCAATTTCCTGGTATCATCCTTATCACCGATGCCAACTATTAATTCGCTTGAGGGATCATCGCTGATTTGGCCATGAACATGCACGTCAGTTGTTTGGGTCCGTAGCGTTACACCCGAATGCAGTGCAAGATCACCACTAATATCGACATTCCCACCATAATCATCACTTAACCAACTATTTTCAATACTATTAATAAATTCTATGTTGCCAAATGTAGTTCCATTTTCTTCGACATGAATACCTGTAGAAAATCCGTTTGGGTTATCCTCAAAGTAAATTGTATTTGTAGGATCGGCACTAAAAACAGCTCCCGAATATACTGAAAACCAAGATGCCAGGTGTATTTCTCCGTTGTTGAGGTGGGTAATTGATCCATCAAAAAACCGGATACTTCGCAAGTCCGGGTTTAAACCAAAGTATAGTACATCACTTTCATCATCCATAATGAGGGAGCCATATACTTCACATCCTTTTTCTATGCTAGCTTCGAAGCCATTTATTGAGAGCGAACCTGCATTGATAATGACGTAATTATTTACAGATATATCCGACATCAGGTCAACATTATTGGCTTTGCCATCGGTTGGTATAATATTACCATTTCTGTCGGTTTGTTTCAGGTCAGGAAGACCATCCAGTGAGCCTTTATTGATTTCTAAATATCCAATTGAACTTCCTCCCACCAAATCAAGGTCTGCTTCTGTAGGGCCATACAATTCAATCGTAACATCTGAAAGATCGGCATCAGCCCTTTCATTTACAAAGAAGGATGCAGTTCGGATTGTGCCGCCTGTAATATTGCAGGTAAAATCATGGGCATTTTCCCTAATGGTTATTCCGCAGGTTTTGAAATCAATCACTCCCGCTGTCATTTCAACTTCGGCATCGCTGGAATAGGGCCAATCACTGATGCTTCCCGAAACATTGATGGTCCCTCCGAAATTATGCAGTTCGCCATTCAAGTCAACCCAACTGTCGTTGATCAGGTTAATGGTACCTCCGGGGTTTACCCAATATCCACCGAATAACCCATCATCAGCAAGATCGAACGCAGTAAAATTGCCTGAAATAATATCTATACCTCCTGAGGTCCAATCGTAGGAATTGCACGTAACATCATAGCTGACGTTGTTTAGCCTGAGAGCTGCCCCATTATTCACTTCAAGAATATTGAAATTTTCGTCACCATAAATGTATTGATGCCCGGGGCCATTAAAAATTACCCGGCTACCGGCTTCAATAAAGCCATCAGGCCCAACGGTTGTTGTCCAGTTACCTCCCACAGTTGCAGTGTGTGCCCCTGCATTAAAATATCCCTGATTAATGGTTACATTGTTTGCGACCTGGAAATCTACGGATGCGGTAGTTCCGGTTGAGGAGCTGAAGACAATATTATTGTATAGCCCTGAACCTGAACTATAATTATTAAAACTCTGACTGGTTCCATCGAAAATAAAATCGCCGGTGTTGTAATTTAGTGTAAAATCAAATGTGCCATAGTAATTAAAATTTCCTCTGAGCACAATGTCCTGGCTTGTGTAACTGTTAAAAATTGCACCTGGGGCAATGTAGATCAAATTTTTAACTTCAACATCCTGAGTGCAATAAGAGCTAAGACCAAGCAGGGATCCTCCGGATTTATACACCCTCAGATTGTAAAAACTGTTATCGGGGTCATAACTTCTGATATATCCATCAGTAGTTCCTTTGAAATCAACAAAACCTAATGCCGGGGAGACGTTTGAGCCATTGTTCGAAATCCAATTCCCGTAAATATTAAAAAATGTAAGGTTATTATTAACCACAAGGGATGACCCCGAGTTCCAGGTAATATCTCCTAAAACAGCTAAAACGGCATCTTCCTGATCCATTGTCACGCTTCCGTTTATTACCGCATTTTCATTTACAAGGAGTTCCATGTCGTAAAACACAAGTGATGTACCTGATGCCGTAAGTAATGATTTACATACTTCATTGGGGACAGATGGATAATTATCTACGTAAATCGGTTGATTAACATTAGGGATTTCAACGTCTTCCGTGCCATTAGGGATGTGGCCCAATGACCAATTATTTGCGTTGTGCCAATAGTGGTTAAAGCCACCAGTCCACATATTTAAGGTATTAATGACCCTGATGCTGTAGTCTTCGGTTTCGCCATAGTTAAATACGCCGCAGGCAGTTGGTGGTGTATTAAACGTAAGGCAAACCCTCATGGTGGTATAACCGGTTGCTGCATCTGCCGGGGCATTGATTGTAACGGAATATGGCCCTGCCCCCGAACCCAGAACGAAAGATTCGCCCGCATCATTAAAATCGCCATCCTGGTTCCAGTCAACCCAGGCCTTACCCTCATCAGATGAATACCCATTGATTGTTACGTTCAGGTTTTCGCTTTCTCCTGCCGTTATTTCACCAACAAGGCCGGTGTAATCGGCGTAACCTCCCGGTGACCTGCCCGAATTATTATCGATACTGCCAAAAGATACATTTTGAATGTATTCATAAGTTTCCCATGAAGTATGTCTGGTCTCACAATAGTCTTCTTCGGGCGGGGTGGTCATACCATTTATGATCAGGGCATAGGTTTGTTCACCTGTGAGGGAGGTGCCATGATGAATCCTGACCGTGTAGAAACCCTCATCGGGGTCTTGAATGTTAATGGTTTCCACATTGTCCCTGAAATTAAGGAATTTAATGGCCGCGTTTGCCGGTGATGCCGGATCGAGCACCCAGGGATAGTAAAGTGTTTTTGAGTCGTCAATAATTCTTAAATTCAGGTCATTGATCAAGACGGTGGTTGTAGGATTTAGTGATGGAGTGAGTGCGGTATGAGGTGGATCGTTCCAACAAATGGTTACGTTGATATTGGTCGTTCCATCGCAATAATAGGTGTAATCGTTTGTTTGTCCGTCTTCCAGGATGGCTTCAACAATGAGTCCGCCTTCGGCATTATCTTCGGTTATCCGGTCGGCCATGCCGGTTGCATTGAGCAAGCCCCAGCCAAATTGATAGTCGGGCCCGTCGGCAGGCCCTGCTTCATGGGCAGTGTTGATCACCAGACCCCTCAAGACCTCTGAATTCATAAAACCACCCCGCAGATCGTTGTAGTGTTCCTGTATCAGTGCGAGGGTTCCGGTTACTGCCGGTGTCGACATGGATGTGCCTCCAATTGTCAGGTAACTGCTATTGCCGGTGTTGGTGGTGGAGTACAAATCCTGGCCGTTGGCCACGATATCAGGTTTTATACGGCCATCATCCGTTGGCCCCCAACCACTGTAGTCTGCAATAATCACATCAGCGGGAGATGAATACCCTGCCGTAATATCTTCGACAGAACCCACAACCAGCAGGTTTTTGGCTACACCACGGTCTCCGATGCAATCATAGCCATCGGCGCCACCATCGGGATCCCTGGCGGCGGTGCTCCAGGTCCAATCCTCACCAACCAAATAGTAATGTCCCCCGGTGTGGTCGTCATCGCGGTCGTTACCTGCTGATTTGCAAATCAGGTAGTGCGGTGCGGCATGTGCAATTTCATCCCACTGGTTGGCCAGTTCACCATAAAAACCAAATTTATAATCCTCGGTAGTGCTTATGGTTACATCTCCCCACCAATACCAGTTGCCGCCTGATACATTCCATCCCCGGTTTCGCCCATAGGAATGATTTGAGAGAATCAGGTCATCATTGGCAGCGGCAGTTGCCATTTCCGCCATATCATCGTCCCAATCATAAGCATCAAGTTCTGCCTCAGATGCCATGCCATGTGCAGCATTAACCTGGCCTTCGGCTATAATAGTGCCGGCAACATGTGTTGAGTGGTAGTGGGTTGAAGCAGGTGAATCTCTCTGGGTTACCCGCGTGCCGCTTCCGTTGTTAAATTCCTGGTGTGTGGTAAGAACACCTCCTCCGTCCCACTCCCCAATTAGCATTCCGGTACCTGTTAAGTTCAGATCAGATTCACCGCCTGTCCAAAGATGGTTGGTTTCCGATGTCCTGGCAGCATTCAGGTTATTGGTAATATCATATTCAGGGATCCCGTTTTTATCAAGGCGTTTAATCTCCATCAGACTGCCATCATCAAGTTCAGCCCTGATTATCCATCCTTTCTCCTGAGCAATCTTAACAGCTTCTGCTTTTTCAGCCTGCTGTAGTATTCTGAAATCCTCGGCTAACTTAAGGAGTTTTACATCCTGTAGCGATTTGAATTGTTGTGGGTCACGGTTTTGGGCATTAACCAGTCCCAACGTAACCAGAAGTAAGATTAGAAATGTAAATGTTTTCATAAGAAAAAGAATTTGATGAATAAATTACTTTTGTTATTTAATATTTGGAACGAGATATTAGCCAAAGATAAAAAATATTTTAGAAGTTCAACCAATTCATCTAAATCAAAAACTCCCGGCACTTTGCAGCAACCGGAAGTTTTGATTGATAAATGTTAAGTTTTAATTTTTAATAACTTTTCGAATAATTGTTGACTTCTCCCCGGTGAGCCTGACCTGGTAAATGCCACTGCTTAATGAGGACATATTGATGCAGGTTTTATCCTGCTCATTGTTTTCGCGCGTCAATAAAATCATT
>JABMQA010000909.1 GCA_013203545.1 Bacteroidota bacterium | reverse complement strand
TGAAATAAGCCAGGATGAATTTCTTCAACCTGGCTTATGAAAATTTATTCGATGATTATTTTCTTTGATAAAATGTTGTTGCCGTTGTAATTTGTTGCTTTCAACAGGTAAATCCCATGTTTCAGATGGTTTACATCCACTGTTATTCTGTTATCTGAGGAATTTGTTGAAAAGACAATGCTTCCGGTCAGGTTATATATTTCCAGATTCCATTCCAAATGCGATGGAAGTTCAACAACAAATTTCCCATGACTGGGATTTGGGAAGACGGATATTTCCTGAAGGTTTGGCAAATCATCAACAGCAGTTATCTGACAGGGGCCTCCAGGTGTGGCAAACAACGAATCACCGGCAGGGTTCAGACCTGCATAATGCACGGAAGCATACCAGTTTTCGCCATTGTTATTGTCGATATCAGGATCACACAGGGTGAGTGAAGGGCCTTCACCATCGGGTTCAACCGGCCAGGGTGCCATATCTGAATAGTCCACATGGTCAACAATATTACTACCCACATCCATTATTTCCACCAACTCACCACTATTACTCAGTGCGCCACTGGTCCATTGTTCGGCTTCAACACCAAATGCCGTTAAAAACGCTGCGGCATCTTTGGCAACCAGAAAGTATTCGCCAGCTTGCAGGACTTCAGCCGGAAAATCAAATTCTATTCCAGCGGAAAAATAGAGTCCGCCAAGGTTAGCCGGATCATCCGAATTGTTGTAAATTTCGATGAATTCAAGAAAATCATCCCCGGCTTCCGGCGGGTTGTACATGATTTCGGTTATTACGAGATCATAGGTCGGAACTGCTATTACATTGATGTAATCGGTTTTTGTCTCAGTGGTTGAACCATTTGTATTTGATACCGTTAGTGAAACATCATAAACCCCGGTAGCATTATAGCTAATCGCCGGCGGGTTCTGTTGATTTGAAGAGGCAGGGTTGCCACTCTCAAATGTCCATGCCCAAGTGGTAGGACCACCGGTGGATTGATCTGTAAAGACAACACTTTCGCCAACATAAATGGTGGTGGCGTCAGCTCCAAAAGCAGCCTGTGGTGGCGGAATAACCTGAACTGTAATAAAATCAAGTTTGGTTTCCGTATCGGAACCGTACTGGTTGGTAGCAGTTAGGGTTACATCAAATGTGCCGGCAGTGTTGTAAACAATACCAGAGGGATTTTGTGCTGTTGAAGTGCCTGGTGACCCTTCTTCAAATGTCCATTCCCAGGATGTGGGGGTATTGGTGGAAAGATCTGTAAAATTAACGCTTTGGCCGACATTAATGATAGTGACGTTTGCAGTGAAGTTTGCAGACGGTGGTGGAGGTGTCGGGAAAACCTGAATATAATCCACTTTTGTTTCAGTACTGGATCCGGATTGGTTTGTTACCGTTAAGGAAACATCAAATGTGCCTTGATTGTTGTAAGTGATTGCCGGTGGTGTTTGTCCGCTGTACGTAGCGGGAGTCCCTCCTTCGAAGGTCCATTGCCATGTGTCAGGCGATCCGGTTGACAGATCGGTAAAATTAACTGACTGTCCTGCCTGGATGGAAGTGTTATCAGCTTCAAAATCAGCCACCGGTTCCGGTGATGCGCATCCGGCTCCCGGGGTTGCCCATATACTGTCGCCAGCTGCATTGATAGCTGCCAGTAAAATGGATGTAGTCCAGTTTTCAGGAATGCTGTTATCGAGGCTGGGGTCGCAGAAAGTGAGTGAAGGACCAAACCCGTCGGCAAGGGTATCCCATGGCAGGGCATCGTCATACAAAACATAATCAACAGTATTTCCATATTTATCCTGAAGTTCAATTAACTCTCCGTTATTGCTGAGGGCACCACCGGTCCATTGCAGGGCATCAACACCAAAAGTATTTTGCATGGCTGCAGAATTAACGGCAACGAGTAAAAATTCGGCTGGTTGAAGGGTCAACGAAGGAAACACCAACTCAACACCGTTGGCGAAAGAATAATCGGTCATATCCACGCCAATTGCATCGTTGTTGTAAATTTCGATGAATTCAAGCGAATCGGTTCCGGATTCGGGTGGATTGTACATGATCTCGGTGATTACAAGTGAAGGAACATAAACCGGTTCGATAATTGAGAATATCCCACTTTCACCGGTTACATCGGCTGCAAAATCGCTGATACGGATTTTATAGTCATTGCCCGGCGTTTGACTTAATGGAACATTCCATGTCCATGCACCGGCAGTGGCCAAAGCTGTTCCCAGTTGTGTCCAGGTTGGCGTGCCGGAGGACGCGTTTTCGGTCACCTCGATGGATACATTGGTTTGGGTGCTAAAAGCGCTCCATAGGATATCATAGGAATTTTCCTGTATCCAAATTGCGCCTGCAGCTGGTGATATTACCGTTATTACCGGGGTAGTACCACCACCGGCAGTAACAAGAATATCATCAATTTCCCAGGTTTCCGATTCAGTATCCGGTGAAGTATATTTAAAAGCCAGATGAACATTGTCGCTCTCATAACCCGAAACGTTCATTGATCC
>JABMQA010000908.1 GCA_013203545.1 Bacteroidota bacterium | reverse complement strand
TTTAAAACTAAATTTTTCTGGATTTTGCTTCCCACAATAGAACAATTTCATTTTCCCCGACCTAAAGGACGGGGCTATTTATTTCCCCATCATTTTTTAAGACAGCTTCTTAGAACAAATTAATAGCAACAATTTTTCTAACAATTATTACTCTTCATCTACCTCTTCCACTTCAAACTCCTTCTTTTTCCATTGGAAAATACTATCAGCACTTCCATCCTCTGATTCAAACAATTGTCCGGCGGAGTTCAGGAAATAGGTTGTATTGAGAAATAGAATTTTTACCATATCAGTAGAATGCTTATCAATTTTACAATTACTTTTCTTGATCACACCATCCCACGATTCTTCGCCATCCTTTATGGTTTTCTTATTGTATCCCAGATAATTTTCACCTTTTTCCATAATTTTGATAAAATGCAGGTAAATTCCCGATTCTTCCCCGTTATGATCAACGTTAGCTGATTCTGTTTCTTCAACAGGCGCTACGAACTCATAGGATGTAAGGTACGTCATGATCTCATTACGACTGTTCAGATCGATTCTGACGACCTCTTCCTGCTCGCCAAAGTCAAGGATTCCTGATTCTTCCTGCAGAACGTACGCTCCTGCACCGGCGAGGTAACCAACCAGGGCAAGCAAAGATATTTTCTTCATGTACCAGATAAAATCAATCTTCTCCATACCCATAACAGCCACACCTGCAGCAGAACCAATAATCAGCAAACTTCCACCTGTACCTGCACAGTAAGCCAGGAACTCCCAGAAATAGTGATCCGGCGGGAAATTATACATTCCCATAGCAGCTGCGACAAGTGGCACATTATCAACAATTGACGACAATGCTCCGATAATAATATTAATCACATAAAGATTCCCGACATACTCCCTGAGAAAATCAGCAAGCAAGATAAGGTGCCCGGCGGTTTGTAAGGCAGCAACTGCAGTTAAAATTCCAAGGAAAAACAATACACTTGGCACATCCACTTTCCGTAGAACGCCCACAACCGACAGATATGTTTTGTGGTCATCATTTTTGGATTTATGAATTATTTCCGTAACAACCCAAAGCAAACCAAGGCCCCACAGCATACCCAGATACGGCGGCAGGTGCGTTACGGTTTTGAACACCGGTACAAAAAGTAAAGACCCAACACCCAGGAAAAAGATAAGGTTTCTTTCAAACGACGTAGTTGGATCCGGCCCGTTCTCCAGTTTTGTTGAGCCACCAGGCCGCCGAACGTTACCTTTCAGGGTAAACGAAAGCAATGTGAGTGGAATAACCATCGACACTAAACTGGGGAAAATATCCTTTATAATAATATTTAGGGTTGTAACATCACCGGCAATCCAAAGCATAATGGTAGTAACATCACCAATAGGCGACCATGCACCACCGGCATTTGCAGCAACGATAATCATACCGGCAAAAAACCACCTGTCGGCTTTGTCGGCGATCAGCTTTCGAAGCAGCGCAACCATTACAATAGAAGTTGTTAAATTATCCAGGGCAGCAGACATGAAAAATGTAAGAATACTCAAAATCCAGAGTAGCTTTACCTTCTTTGTTGTCTTGATTTTTTCGGTTATGATCCTGAAACCTTCATGCGAGTCAACCAACTCAACGATGGTCATAGCACCAAGAAGGAAGAAGATAATTTCTGAAATTTCGCCCAGATGATGGCGCAAAGCGTGATGCGATATCCAATCCACAAAATTACCGCCCACAATCTCTTCGAGGTATTTCTTGAAATCGGAGGTATCGATTAGTATGGACTGTCCTCCAAAAATAAGGAGCACCCACAGGGCAACACCCAGCATTAAAGCTGTTGCGGTTTTGTTGACTTTTAGCGGATGCTCAAGGGCTATGGCTGCATAACCCAGGATAAACACAATTACCATTAATATAAACATAATCCAAATATTTTTTCAAATTAGGCTGCAAAGCTATAAAAGTTTCTTTCTGGTTATCAGTTATCTGACATGCCAGGCTACATGATTGAGAAATTTCCGTTTAAAACCCGCATTTTATAAAATGAATCAAGTCCATCTTTTGTCAAGCGGGAGGCATTGCAGCGGCCTTTATTACAGAACATTAAACAATAATCCCTGAAAACAAACATGCTGTCTGATCATAATTAAATTGAGATGGATCAATAGTTTTACTGATAAATTTTCGCCGAAAGCTTGTCCAGGTTATATGAAATTCTCAGGATGAAAGTTTTATTTCCAACAAATCACGCACCCCCAATGATATCACGTATCGCTACCGAAGCACACTGGCACCCAAAAATTGCCGGCATATAGGAAATGGTACCGACTGTTGATTTTTTGTTTTGTTCATTGTCGATAAGCAATTTACTTTCCCTGCTTACAGGTTCAGGTGAGAACACAACTTTAAATCCGGTTCTGATTCCCAGGTGGTGCAAACGTTTTCTGATGAAATATGCAAGTTTGCAACTATGCGAATCGGCCACATCCGCTATTTGAACCAGGGCAGGGTTAATCTTACCCCCGGCCCCCATCGAACTAACCAACTTCAAACCCCGCTGCATGGTCTCATAGATCAGGAAAACTTTTGGGGCCAGTGTGTCGATGGCGTCAATTACATAATCGTAATGATTTGAAAGGAGTATTCCGGTCTTTTCGTCCCTTAAAAAATCATCAATTACCACCAGATCAAGATCAGGATTGATGTCCAATAATCTGTGGGCCATAAGCGTTGCTTTTCGTTGGCCTTCCACACTCGAAAGTGCAAGCAATTGCCGGTTCCGGTTGGAGGCAATAATTTCATCCCCATCCAGAATGGTCATTTTTCCAACACCGGCCCTGCATACCATCTCGGCAGCGAACGCGCCAACGCCACCTAATCCGGCAATGAGCACATGGGCATTTCGGAGCCGTTCAATATTTTCATCCCCAATTAATAATTGCGTTCTGCTGATCCAATCCTGTGACATTTTTGATTTAATTTTGAAAACTTCTATGAGACTGCTTATGATTATTTTGGCACTAAACTAAACAGTCCCTTAAAGTTATTAAAAATGATCTTCTTTAGCTTATCCACTGAAATATTTCTCAATTGAGAGGCCCTGCTGTAAATATCTGCAATATCTTTATCCGACTCATCGGTTTCAAGAAAAATCCGCTTGTCCGGAACTAAAGCAAACACTTTTGATGCATTTGACGAAGGGCGGAGAAGGGCTTCACCAAACGAAAGATAAAAATCATATTTTAAAAGCTGCTCCGCGGTTTGAATATTATTGTTAAAGCCGTGAAAAATCAGCATCAAAGGCTTTTTAATCTGCTTGTAACAAGCTATCACCTCGTTGTGGTATCTAACGCAGTGTACAATCACAGGTTTACTAACATGGGCTGCAATCTCCATTTGCCGGATAAATACAACTTTTTGCAATTCCGTGTCAACATCTACTACTTTATCCAGCCCTGTTTCACCAATTGCCAGAACCTGCTTCAGTTCCGATGCGTCACTAACATTTTGCAACGCTGTTCTGTAATCTGAAGCATTGATATGCCATGGATGCAAACCCACCGATACAGGTGACGAATCCTTGAAGACCATATCATCCAGGTCGGATGCAAACACATTCCGGATATTGAGAACACTGTCACATTGTGCAGGTTGATGTGTATGTATGTTGATAAACGGTGTCACCAGGATTTTTATATTGTGATTTCACCACGAAGCGATTTGGTCAGTTTTTCAATTACCAGCGTTGGATCAGCGGTTTCACCAAACAGGTACATCATTTTGGTGATGGCAGCTTCGGTTGTGATATCAAAACCATTGATAACTCCCATATTTTTCAAGGCAATGCCTGTCTGGTATTTGGACATATCAACCGACCCACCCTGACATTGGGTTACATTGAGGATAACGATCCCATTTTCGATAGCCTGTTCCAATGCTTCGAGGAACCAACTTTCGGTAGGCGCATTTCCACTTCCATATGTTTCCAGAATAATACCTTTCAATCCATCAACCTGAAGTACTGATCTGACAAAGTTTTCTGAAATCCCGGGGTATAATTTTAAAACTGCGATGTTTGTTTCGAGATTTTTATGAACTTTCAACCGTTTGAAATTGGGCTTACGAATATAGTTATGCTTGTATTTTATGTAAACACCTACTTCAGCAAGTGCCGGGTAATTGGGTGAGCGGAAAGCCTCAAAATGCTCGGCATTGTATTTAATCGTGCGGTTTCCCCGCATCAGTTCATTTTCGAAGTAGATGGCCACTTCAGGAACAATGGGCGTATCATCAATGGTTGCGGCGGCGATTTCGATGGAGGTAATAAAATTCTCGCGCCCATCGGTGCGGATCATACCAAGCGGCAACTGCGATCCGGTGAGAATAACCGGTTTGTTCAGATTCTCCAGCATAAAACTGAGTGCAGATGCTGTGTAGGCCATGGTATCAGAACCATGTAAAATAACAAAGCCATCAAAATTCTCATAATTTTCAGAGATAACAGTTGCGATGTCCACCCAAAATTTTGGGTTCATGTTCGATGAGTCGATCACCGGATCAAAACAATAGTTTTGAATATCATTATCCAATAACTTCAACGCAGGAATATGCTGATAGATGTTATCAAAATTAAATGGTTTCAGTACCCCGGTATCCTGATCTATGATCATACCGATGGTCCCACCGGTATAGATGACTAAAATGGACTTTCTGGAATTTGTTTCCATGATGGTTTATTTATGGTTTGCCGGAAATTTAAACAACCCGATGGCATTTGCAGTTGTAATTTGTGCAACATCCTCAATTGACAGGTTTTTTATCTCAGCAAGTTTTTCTGCAATAATTTTAATATATGCACTTTCATTTCGTTTGCCACGATAGGGTTTGGGCGCCAGAAACGGCGCATCTGTTTCCAGGATAATGTGCTCCATATCTATCTGAGATACTACGTCGTCAAGACCGGAATTTTTAAATGTCAGTACACCTCCTATTCCAAGTTTAAACCCCCAGTCTATTATCCGCTCAGCATCATTTAAGTTTCCGGTAAAACAATGAAATACACCTGTAAGATCATCATCGATGGTATCTTCGATGATCTCAAAAATTTCTTTAAACGATTCCCGTGAATGCAGGACGATTGGTAATTTGTGCTTTTTGGCCAAATCAATTTGCGCACGCAGGGCTATATTTTGTTCAGCGACAAAGGTTTTATCCCAATACAGATCGATTCCTGTTTCACCAATGGCATAGAATTTCTCATTTTCAAGACACATTCTGACATTAGTAAGCTCTTCCCGGTAATTTTCCTTGACATCGGTGGGGTGTAAACCCATCATAGGAAAAACATTTTCAGGAAAACTTTTGCACAATTCAAGCATGGGGTTTACGGTATGGCTGTCGATATTTGGAAGTAAAAAATAGTTGATGCCATCATCAATTGCCCTTTCCACAAC